>CAYVXN010000043.1:0-8701 GCA_964455135.1 uncultured Mycoplasma sp. | reverse complement strand
AAAATCAGATACGTATGAAAACATTAAAAATATAGCGCGTGAAAAAGGGGGCAGAACAAAATGATTTATTTAAAAGAATATAATTTATCAGATGAAGATTTGCAAGAAATATATGATAGCCTATCGGATGAAAACTGGTACAATATTACAACATATGAATCTAGAGTATGTGACTTATTAGATTATTTTAAATCAATAGGAATAACTAATTTTAAAGATATATTTTTAACTAAACCTAATATTTTTTACAAAAACGCAAAAGAAATGAGAAAATACATTGAAGATTCAAATATTCCAGATTTAATTGATAAAATAAATGAAGATGCTATAAACTTTGAATTAATAGGATTCTAAAAAAGAGATATTAACAAAAAAAGTTAATATCTTTTTATATTCATAAGAAAAAAGCATACTTATCAACAATTTTGTTAATAAAAACAAACACAGCGACAAAAAGAATTAAAAAAAGTGTTAATAACACAAAAAAAATAGCCATATTCATCAAAAAAGTAACAATTTGTAAAACTATTGACAAAGTAAAAACCAATCAAATATCCAAAGCTAATACAAATATAGTATTAAATCCTTATTAAATAATCTAAAAATATTTGCTTTTCCCCTTATCTTATGCTAAAATACATATAGCAAGTTGACAAGGAGGGTTACTGATGGAAATAGTACAAATTTGTTTACTAGTATTATGTGCGGTTCTAATCGCTTTAGTGCTTATGCAAAGTAGTAAATCCGGAGATATGGGAAACATTATGTCCGGAGGAACAAGCGATTTATTTAAAAACAGAAAAGAACGTGGTTCAGAGTTAGTAATAAGTAGACTAACACTAATACTTGGACTAGTATTCGTAATCACATGCCTTATAATTTCGTTTATTTAACTAAAAAAGATATGAACAATATCTTTTTTTTGATAATATGTTATTATATAACAAAGGTGGTAATCATATGGAAGAAAGAATATTAGAAATAGTAAAAGTATCAAGAAACAATGGTCTATCAAAAGAAGAAGTCTATAAAAAATTAGCATACACAAACCTACCATTTGAAGATTTTGAAGAAATTTTTGATGATTTATTAAATCAAAATAAAATTTATAACACAGGAAAAGACAAATACACACTAAATCCATTTGAAAAAGGAGAAGTATTAATAACAAAAAAAGGAGTCATACTAGTAAAAACTAAAGACGACACAATTGAAATATCAAAAGATGAATTTAACTGTGTAACCGGAGACAAAGTCCTAATAAGAATAACAGATTTTAACCAAAAAAGAGGAACAATCAAAGAAGTATTAAATAGAAAAGGACTGATCGCCGAAGTAAAAAATGATAATAAGAAAAAGTACGCTATAGTAAGAGAAAGGGATAAAGAACAAGTCTATGAACTAAAAACAAATCAAAATCTAGTAGATGGAATGATTATAGGAATAAAAATAGATAAAAATAGAAAAGATAAAAACCCAGTAGCAACCATCGACAGGGTATTTGGACATAAAAATAAACCAAGAATAGATGAAGAATTGATTCTCTATGAAAATAATTTTGGCTATGAATGGCCGAAAGAAGTGCTTGAAGAATTAAAACATATACCAAGTGAAGTATCAGAAAAAGACAAACAAAATAGAAGAGACTTAAGGTCAAAAACAATATTTACAATTGATGGAGACGATACAAAAGATATAGATGATGCCATCAGCATCGAAAAACTATCAAATGGTAACTACTTACTTGGAGTACACATCGCAGATGTTTCAAACTATGTAAAAGAAGGAAGTGCAATTGATAAAGAAGCATACCAAAGAGCAACAAGCGTTTATATGAATTCAGTAGTAAATCCAATGTATCCTGTAGAATTATCAAATGGTATCTGCTCACTTAATCCAGAAGTAGATAGGTTAGCTCTTTCGGTAGAAATGGAAATAGATAAAACTGGAAAATTAATTAACTATGACATATTTGAAAGTGTAATAAACTCAAGAAAGCAAATGACATACAAAAACGTTAATAAGATTTTGAATGATGAAGAAATTCCTGAAGGATATGAAATTTTCAAAGAAGACTTAAAAAGTTTATATGAATTATCAAAAATACTAGAAAACAACAGAATAAAAAGAGGTTATCAAGAATTTGATATTCCAGAAATAAAAGTAATAACAGATGAAAATGGAAATCCAATTGATTTTATCAAAAGAGAAACAGGAAAAGGCGAAAAGCTAATAGAAATGTTTATGCTCGCAGCCAATGAAACAGTAGCAACATACGTATATCAAATGAATATACCATTTATTTATCGTGATCATGATATCCCAAATGAAGAAAAACTAAAAAAAGTAACTTCAGTTATAAAAAGTTATGGAGAAAACATAGATACAAAAGGAAAAGTACTAAGTTCAAAATATATAAAAGATCTCTTAGAACAATTAAAAAACACACAAAAAGCAGTAACTTATTCAAATATGATACTAAGAAGTTTAGCTAAAGCAACCTATGAATCATATAACATTGGTCATTTCAGTTTAGGAATAAATAGTGATATTGGAGAAGCATACACTCATTTTACTTCTCCGATAAGAAGATATCCAGATACAACAGTACATAGAGTTTTAAAATCAATTTTAAGAGGAGATATAGAAAAATTATATACAGATTATCACAAAGCAAAAATGAGCGAAATAGCAAAACATTCAAGCACTCAAGAACAAAACTCTGATAAATGCGAAAGAGAGTCAAACAAAATGAAATCGGCAGAATACATGCAAAACTACATCGGTGAAATCTATCAAGGAGTAATATCAGGATTCACAAACTCTGGAATGTATGTAGAACTTCCTAACTTAATCGAAGGAAGAGTAGGATATAATACTATGGATGATTTTTATGACTACAACGAAGAACTAGAAACCCTAATCGGAGAAAGAACAAAAAAAGTCTATAGACTAGGAGACGAAGTAGAAGTAAAAGTAGTAAAAGCATCAAAAGAATTAAGAGAAATAGACTTTGAAATAGAAAAACCAAAAACAAGAACAAGAAAAGCGGAGTAATATATGGAAATACTAAATAGAAAAGCAAGACACAATTATTTTATAGAAGAAGAAATAGAATGTGGAATAGAACTTTTAGGAAGTGAAGTAAAATCAATAAGAGAAGGATCTTGTAACATAAAAGACAGCTATGCCAGAATAAAAAAAGGAGAAGTATTCGTAATAAATATGTTTATCAAAAAATATTCTCATAGCTATGAAGCATTTAATGAAAGTGAAACAAGACCAAGAAAATTACTTCTTCACAAAAAAGAAATAAAAAAACTAACAGATAAAATAACAAAAGAAGGATACACATTAATACCACTTAAAATATACTTTAACAAAGATAATCGTGCCAAACTTTTACTTGGAATCTGCAAAGGAAAGAAAAATTACGATAAAAGAGAAACTATCAAAGAAAGAGATATAAAAAGAAAAATAGAAAGAGACTTAAAAAGATATTAACAAGGAGAAATATGGAAAAAGAAATAAGAAGTAAAGAAAAAATAGAAATCAAAAAAGGAGAAGAAGTAATAATAAAAACAACTATAGATAATCTAAAAACTTATAATGAAAAAATAATAAAAGAAAATATCTATCTTACAACTCCAGAAAATATTCCTTTAGACTTTTATATCAAAACCCAAAATGGGAATAACTTAGGCTACATCAAAATATCAAATGATGGTCCAGAAACTTACAAAATAGAAAAAGACACCATACTAGGGCACCTAGTAGAAGAAAAAGATATAAATAAAACAAGATAACCTCTTAAAAAGAGGTTTTTTCTTTTTCACAAACAAAGACATATACTTAAATATGAATAATGAAGAAATAAACAAAAGATTAAAACAATTAAATACAGAAGATTTTATCTGGTTTATATATATAGGCATAATAATATTAAGTTTATATGCAAACACTTTTGAAAGAAAATATTTTATAAATAATGATATCAAAAGCAAAGAAAAATATAGAAAACTAACAATACTAATATTTACTATTCTAATAATAGTATATACCTACTTCTTAAAAGATTCTTATCAAGACGCAAAGTCATTAAAACCATACGATACAAAAAGAAAAAAATCACTAACATATTTTTCACTTCTAGGATCTTTCCTAATTGCAGTAAGCGGAGCAATATTCCTAGTAATAGCAATACTAGACACAAATATAGACATAGAAATAGCGTTTAATTAAAGGAGGTTTTACATGTTACCAAATATACCTCCGAAAATATTTTCTTTAAGCGCAGTTGTAGTAGGATACATATTAATAGATGATATGACAGCAAAAGAACAAAATGCCTTAGGGAACTGGCTTATGTTAGTAGCGCAAGTTCTATCAACAAATGCCTTTTATCGTCAAGTTATGCAAGAAAGAGGCCTAGAAGAAGAAAACTCAAAAGAAAGTGAAAGACAAAACCATCCTAACAATTTATCGCAAAATCAAAACAAAAATAATAATTCTAGAAGTAGTACAAATGAAACAGAAGAAACTCTCATCATGTTAGAAAAAATGATAAAAGCTTTAAAAAAAGAAATAGAAACAATAAAAAAATCATAAAAACATTTACTTAACAAAGCATACAAAATATGTTATAATACAGCTCAGGAGGTTTTGCTATGGAGAAATTAGAAAAAAAACCTAATACAATATATGACAAAAGTTATATACAATGGCTTGATCAGTTTACATTAGAAAATGAAAACTATTTTTGTGATGAATCAACATCTTTTCCAGAAAGAATAAAAGAAAAAGACATAGAAAATATTAAAAAATTATATTCACTATATTTGGAAATAGTAAAATACGCAAGAAACAATGAAATAAACAATTCACAATATGAACTTGGAGATTTTTATAAAATAAAATTAAATGAATCGGGAGTTGAAATTGGTATTCTAAAAGGAGACCCTACAGTATTCTTCTGTGAAAGAACACCTCTAAAAAATGAAAAAGATTTTATCGATTTTAATGATATTATAAATTATAATAAAAAAAATAAAACAAGATCTTTAACAAGATAATTAAATATAATCAAAAATTTTTAATTACTTAGCAATAAATAATAAAAACGAAAAATAAAATGACCAAAACTAAAAAAAGTTATAATTTATTAACAAAACTCTTGAAAAATAATAAAATAACATAAAATCATAATTTTGCAAAAAGTTATCGAAGATTTACTGACTTTTCGTCAGAAATTTGGTACAATTAAACTATATAAGTTTTACTTGCAAAAAAGCATATTTTTAAGAGAATATGTATTCTCAAAAAGTAATAGGAGGCAATTGTTAATGAAAGAAAAGAAAACAAATATTAAGAAAGGTGAAAAAATTGAAAAGAAAAAAAATAACGAGGATGTAACGAAAAAAGAAGAAACAAAAAGTAAGGCTAAAGTTAAATTATCTAAAAATAGAGTTATATTTTTAGTAGTTAGTCTAATAATTATTATAGCAATTATATTAGGATTAACAGTTTTTAATAGTAATTGGAAAGATGCAAGTCATGATTTTAAAGTTGTGAGTAATAAATTGGAAAGAATGAATAATGAGTTGGATTCATTAATAGCAAAATCAGAAAAAATTGTTAAAACAAAAGATAAAGCTTTAGAAGAAGAAAAAAGAGCTATTTTAAAAGGTACAATTTCTGATGCTAAAGAGAAAAGGGAAGATGTGTTGCGAAAACCTTTATTAACTAAAAATATAGAAAATGCTACAAGTAAAATGGAAGAAATAGATTATACTGAAATAGTAAAATTATTAGAAGAAAAATATAATGATTTTGATAAAAGTATTAAGCAATACAAATTGGTTGATAATCCAACAGAAAAGTATTTGTTATCTCGTTTGAAAAATGTAAAAGGAATTTTTAATATAACAGCATATACTGAGGAAACTGATGTAGATAAACGTTTAAATAAATCTAAATGGTATTATTCAAAAATTGCTTTTCAACATAAAGATGTTAAGAATTCTGCTATAGAATATGGCTTTTCTATTGAAGAAATAGGAAATCCTGCAGGTGGATGTGTAGAGGCCTTTAAAACAGTTGAAGATGCACAAAGAAGAAATAATGAACTGAAAAGTTTAGAAGGTACTGTTAGAAGACCTGGCTCTCATAAAGTAATAGGAACTATCTTAATAAGAACATCAGATGATTTATCTGCAACAAAACAAAAAGAATTGGAAACAGCGATTATTGAAGCTTTAACGTATATTGAAGAGGATAAATAGAAATTATTATAAGTATAAGCTAAGGATTATCTTTTAGATAATCTTTTATTTTAGAGGAATGTGTAATTAAAAAAATAAGAAATTATATTTTTATATTTATTGGTGTTTTCTTTTTTTTCTGCTAATATTCATGTTAGTTGATTTTACAAATATACAAAAATATAGTAGCATAAAAACTGAACAAGATTTACTCAAATATATTTATAATAAATGTGGTATCAAATTTTTAGTAGGTCAATCATTTTCATGGCCTAATCTTGAGGAAATAATAATAAGAATAACTTATTCTCTAGAAAAACAAGAACTTTTGGAGGCATTTTTGAAAATGAATATAGCAATAAGGGAGTTGATAAAAAATGAAGCAAATAGAAGTTACAGTAAAAGTTAATGATTCAATAAAACAAGTAGATAAACTTTTGAAAGACCAAGGATTTAAAATTATTAGAACTAGTAGAATTGAAGATAAATATATGTCTAATTCACATGGGGTATTAAGTAAAGATTCAATATTAGATATTTTAAAAAAGTGTGTATTAGTTAGATTTTTAAATGTCAACAATAAAGAAATATTTAAAAGAATTACATACAAAGACAAGACATATAATGGTTCAACTGTTATATCTGAAGAGAAAATAAATATAATTATTGATAATATAGATAACGCAGAAAAGCTATTTGAGAAACTTGGATTTAAAAAAATTGTTGAAGTTAACTACGATGTTATAGTCTATGAAAAAAATGGAGTAGAGTTAGCGTTTCAAAATGTTGAAAATTTAGGTTTGTTACTGGAATATGAAAGTTCTGATGATTACTCAAACTTTACGGATGCAGATATAATAAAAGAAAAACGAAAGATGTTAGATGAAATACGAAAATTTAATATAGATATTGAAAATGATTATGATGTAAAAAAAGCTTATGAATTAATTTGTAAAAATTTATAATTAATAGCAGGAAGATGGTATTATGTTTATTGTTGTGACAGGTTTAGATGGTAGTGGTACATCTACTATAGCTAAAGGATTGCACGATGTTGATGCTGGATCAAAACTATTTAAAACTCCAAGCATTGAATATTCGGATAGGGATAAAATAGATGAAGTAGTGCGTTTAGACTCGTCAGTAGCACATATGTTGTATTATTTATCTTCTACAGTATATATGTCAGATTATATAAGAAAACATTGTGATTACGAGAATAACAATGTTTATTTAGTCAGATATTTAATAGATACGGTAGTTTCTAATAGAGTTGCCGGTATTAACATAGAATTAGATTATAATGTTTATGGTAATGAACTTATAGTGCCAGATTTAACTTTGTTTGTTCATACAAGTGAAAAAAAGAGGGAAAAACGTATAACAATGCGTGGAAAAAGTTCATTAGATCATGTTCTTGATGATATAAGTAAAAGAAAACAATTTTTAAAAGAATACAGAAGATATTTAACTGAAGACACATTATATATTAATAATGACAAAGATAACCCTGAAGATGTAATTAAGTCAACATATAATAAAATAGCACAAATAAAAGAATTAAAAAGAAAGTTGTAAGTGTTTATTGATTATAAAAAACAGTAGTGGAATAATGAAGAAGAAGCCTGTAGATAAAAACAAAATAGATTTTTGTTCGCTTAATACAGAGATCTTATTATTGCTCAATGAATTAAGACAACAAAAACAATATCAAATCTTTTCTAGTACACTTTCCTTAATAGGAAATTTTGATGGAGAAATTGAGTTAAGTTTATATGATACAATGTCAAAAGATGATTGCAATAAAATAGTTCTATGTTTTTTTGATCTTGATGATAATTTGTTTACAATTTGTCCAGTTTCTAAAGACAAGAAAGATTTTCTAAAGTTTACAAAAGAAGATAACAATGGGCAAACGCAATATGATTTATCGTTAGCTAAAAAGTTCTAATTAACAGAGGATAATATTCAGTTAACAAGAACACCTCATATATTTAATACTAAATTCAGAAGATTTACCACTGATAACGAAACATTTTATAGTTTGTTTTTAGGAGATAATATGGCCTATCAAATAGAAATTGATTGCATTAATGAGGATTACCTATTGCGTGAACGAAGCCTGTTTTACCTTTCTCCTTATAAATAATAATAAGACGATCAATTTGTCTTCTAGATAAACCGAGCTTTTTACTAGCTCTATTTTTGTTGCCATTGTGATCAACCAATTCTTTAATAATTTTATATTTTTCTTTTTCATTCATTCTTAATTCAACCTTTCTCATTTTTCCACCTCGATGGAATATTATATATTATATTGAGACATTTTCAAGGAATAACACTTAAGACATTATCATGGAATAATCATAAAACTCTTGAAAAATAACATAAAATCATTGACAAAAACATATATTTTGTATATAATCTAACATGTAAAAAAG
>CAYVXN010000042.1:0-8808 GCA_964455135.1 uncultured Mycoplasma sp. | reverse complement strand
TTGTAATTTTTTCATTTTTGTGATATAATAAGCCTCGAAAAAGAGGGGATAGTATGAAAGTTGAAAATATATCTGAAAAAAAGCTTTCTTTTCTTGATAAGATTAATTTGCCTTCCAATATTTTGAATACTGAATCTGAAATATTTATTTTTGAAAGTAAAAATAAGTGGGATAAAAATAAAAAAGTATTTAAAAAGCTTTATATTGATGAAGGGGAAGTTTTTAGTAATAAGCTTTATATAATTAATGAAGAGATTAATAAAAGTGATGATATTGATATTGAAGAATTGATACTTCCGGATCACCTTGTTTCTGTTAAGGGAAAAGTATCTGGTTTTACTATGCCTTATGTTGAAAATATAAATTTAAAGACTCTACTTAGTTCTTGTGAATTTAGTACTAAAGAAAAAATACTATATCTTAAGCAAGTTGGAGAAATACTTGAAAAGATGAAAAAAGTAAGAATTTATAAGAATGTACCTAATTTTTATTTGAATGATTTACATACTTCTAATTTTGTTTTAAATAAAAATACTAATAGAATTAATGTTGTTGATATGGATAGTTCTAGAATAGGTAATAGTTTATCTTCTCCATCCAGGTATTTAAATGAAAAATCTTTTATTTCAGAAGTTCCTAAATATAAAAAAGTTAATAATAATATAGGGGGGATTTATGAAGCAGATGAAAATACTGATTTATATTGTTATACTATGATGATTTTAGATTATTTATATGGTGGAGAAGTAGCAAAATTATCAATAGCTGATTATTATATATATATGGAATATTTATCTAGTTTAGGTATTTCAAAAGAAATAATTGATAAGTTTAGTTTGTTATATTTTAATAAAGATAATGAGAATCCTTATGAATATTTGCCTTCTTTAGGGGAATTTTATGGAAAGACTTCAAAATATGCTTTTGAAAATGTGAGAAAAAGAATGTTTTTTTAATAAAATCTTTACCAGAGTAAAATTATTATGTTAGAATATAATTATAATGAGGTGATAAGAGTGGCTAGTAAGAAGTCAAAAGATACTAATAAAAAGATTCCTATTAAAAATTATATAATACTTGGTAGTATAGTGGTTATTGCTTTACTTGTTTCTATGTATTTATTTTCTTGGTATAGACAATATACTGATAATAAGGTTAATCAACCTATTATAACTGATACTTTAAGAGAAGTTGAATATAATAATTTAAATACAGTGTTAAAAGAAAGAGATGTACTTATTATGTATATGTGTACTACTGATGAAGATATTTGTAGAAGTTTTGAAAAGAAATTTTCAAGTTTTGTTAAAGATAATAATTTAACTGAAGAAATTGTTTATCTTAATTTAGGATATTCAAGTGATAATAGTGGATTGCTTGATAAAGTATATTCTAAGTATAAAAGTGATGATTTAGTAAAGAAAGTTTATTCTTATCCAACTCTTCTGATATTTAATCAAGGAAAAATTGTAGATGTTTTAAGTTCTAATGGAAAAAATAAAATTACTATAGATCAAGTAGAAGATTTTTTAGAGAGTTATGAATTATGATAAATGTAGTGTTATTTGAACCAGAAATACCTCAGAATACTGGGAATATTATGAGAACTTGTGTTGCGACAGGTAGTAAGCTTCATCTTATTAAACCACTTGGTTTTTCTTTAGATGAGAAAAGTATTAAAAGAAGTGGTGCTAATTATATTGATAAGTTAGATTATAAAGTTTATGAAAATTATGAAGATTTTAAAGAAAAGAATCCTGGAGTTTATTATTATTTTACTAGATATGGTAAAAAAGCTCATAGTGATTTTGATTACAGTAAAAAGAGTGATAATATTTATTTGATTTTTGGAAGGGAATCTTCGGGAATTGATAAAAAAATACTTAAAAATAATCTTGATAGGTGTATGAGAATTCCTATGACAGGGGATGTTCGTAGTCTTAATTTATCTAATTGTGTAGCAATAGTAGTTTATGAAGTTTTAAGACAACAAAATTATAATGATTTATTAAGAACTGAGCCTTTTAAGGGTGAGAATTTTCTTGAAGAACTTGACATTTAAAAATACATATTTTGGTTATATGTATTTTTTTATTACTTTTAAATCATTATATTTTTTATATTTGTTTTTGATGGCCATATAATTATCTGTCCCTTTTCCTAATATTAAAATAAGGTCGTTTTGGTTTGCTTTTTTAATTGCGGTTTTAATGGCTTTTTTTCTATTTTTTATAAAAATGTAATTGTTTTTTGTACAAGTTTTTGTTAAGTCTTTTATGATATTTTCTACTTTTTCATATCTTGGGTCATCTGTTGTTAGGATAACTTCATCTGATAATTCTGTTACTATTTTTCCTATATCTTTTCTTTTTTCTTTTTCTCTTCCTCCGGCGCTTCCTACAACTGTTATAATTTTTCCTTCTTTTATTTTATTTGCAAATGTTAATATTTCAGTAGTGGATTTTAAAGTATGGGCGTAATCAAGGATTATTTGGGCATTTTTTTTGGTGTAAAATATATTCATTCTTCCACTTATTGGTTTTATGTTTTTTATTTTTTCTATTAAATTATGAATATCAATATCTAAAGAGTTAAGACATGCAATTGAGGCGGTTAAATTGTAAACATTAAATCTTCCTAATAAAGGGCTTTCTATTTTGAATGTTTTACCTTTATGTTTTAGGATAAAGGTTGTTTTATTTTTTTCTTCTTTAATGTTTTCTATTTTATAGTCTGCATTTTTTTTGCTTCCGTAACTTATAGTGTTTATTTTCATTTTTTTAATATAATTATAAGAAATATCATCTGTATTTATTATAGCAATTCCATCTTTTTCTAGTAATTTAAATAGTTTTAGTTTTGAGTTTAAATAATTTTCAAATGTTTTATGAATATTTAGGTGATCTCCAGTTACGTTAGTTATTATAGCTCTTTTGAATTTTAAATTTTGACATCTATTATGTAGTAATCCTTCGCTTGATGCTTCCATTACTAAGTTTTTGATGTTTTCTTCTTTTAAGATATTAGCATATTTTAAAATAGTGTTAATTGCAGGAGTTGTGTTTTGAGTTTTTATATTTTTATCTTTATAGATAAATCCATTTGTTCCAAGGTATGCTGTTTCTTCAAAACTTTTTAGAAGATCTTTTATAACACTTGCAGTTGTTGTTTTTCCATCTGTTCCTGTTACTGCGATAATATCTAGATTTTCTAGAGGATTTTCATAGTATTTACTATATATATCAAATAAAGTATCATTTGTGTTATTTACTTTTATTAAAGGAATTTCTCCGTGTTTTTTTGTGTCTTTGTCTACTATAATGGCACTTGCTTTCTTTATATCGTTTATGTATTTATGTCTATCTTCTAGTTCGTCGTGTGTACAGATAAAAATATCATTTTTTTTTACATATTTTGAGTTTGTTTTTATATTCATGTTACATCATATTCATGCTTGTTTTGTAGTCATAACTTTGTTTATTTGGGGCATTACTTTCTAAAGATTTAACTCTTTGTTCAAGGTCGTTTATTCTTTGTTCAAGTTCATTTATTTTATTTGTTTCTGTCATGTTTTGAAAGGGCACTTCCATATTAGGCATATTAGGGTTAAAGGGATTATTAGGCCAAGGTTGGTATCCAAATGGCATTTGATTAGGCATATTTCCTCCTCCTTTTTCATTTTTATTGTATGCTAAGGTTTATTTTATGACTAGGCTATAGTATAATATTATTTGGTGATTAGATGCGTGTTAGAAATGTAAAGAATAAAGAAGAAATTTTAAAAAGTAGTGATTATGTTGTAGATAATCCTAGTTTTTATAGAGGAAAATGGAAAAGTAAGTTTAATAATGATAATAAGATATGTGTAGAAATAGGACCTGGTAAATGTACTTTTATTTATGAAATGGCTAGATTAAATCCAAATATAAATTTTATAGGAATAGAAAAACAAGATAGTGTTTTAGCGATTGGGATAAGAGAAATGGAAAAGCTTCCTAAACTTGATAATTTATATCTTATTAATTATGATGCTTTGAAGGTGGATGAAGTACTTTTTGAAGAAGTAGATACTTTGTATTTGAATTTTTCTGATCCTTGGCCAAAGAAAAGACATGAAAAAAGAAGATTAACTAACTTTAGATTTTTAAAAAAATATGATATAATGTTTTTAGGTGATAGAAAAATTGTTTTTAAGACTGATAATAGTGATTTGTTTGAATATTCAGTTTTGTCTTTGCTTGATTATAACTATAAAATAATTGATTTATCACTAGACTTACATAAAAGAGAAGATTATAATAATGTTATGACAGAATATGAGAAAAAATTTTCTAGTAAGGGTTGTAAAATTTATATGCTTAAGGCTGTAAAAAGTTTTGAAAATAATTAATGTTTTGTTATAATAGAAGAGGTGAGTATGAAAAGGTATGTAATAGTAGTGCTAATACTAGCTTTATTTGTTCTTACTGGTTGTACTAACTTGAAAGATTTGAGTTATGATCAGATAGTTGATAAAACTTTAGAGGAGAAAAAGTTAAAGAATAATACTTATTTAGAAGGTTATAAGTTATATTTACCACAGAATATGACTATGATTGGAGATTTAAATGGCAATGATATTCTATTTTCTAAGGGTGATAAGTATTATTTGTATGTTGATCTTATTAGTTATTATAATAAAAAACAAAATAGATATGATGTTGCAAGTGAAAATTATGTTTATAGTAGGGATATAGATTATAATAATTTAACAGGTTATGTTTTAGTAAGTGACTCTAAAGGTGGTTATTTAGTTGAAGTAATGTATAATTATGCTAAAATAGAAGTAATTACTAATGATGTAAAAAGTGCTATCGCGGATAGTTTGATAATTCTTAAGAGTATAGATTATAATTATAAAATAATTGATAGTATGATAGGATCTAATGCTCTTGTGTATGATTCTGAGTTATTTACTTTGTTAGGACCAGAAAAAAATGCAGATAACTTCTTGCAGTATGTAGAAGAATACGGGGTTTATGATGAAGAAGATTCAGAAAAAGATGAAGATGTTATTGAAATGGAATCTTCAGATTAAAGAGGTGTAAATATGAAATTATTAGAAAAACTTAAAAATGCAATTTTTGAAGATGATGAGTTTGAGGAACTTGAAAAAAGTGATGAAGAATTAAGAGAACAAAAGAAAGAAGTTAAAGTAGAAGAAGTCGTTAAAAAAATTGATATTGAAAAAACTATTCCTAAAAAGATAGAACTTCCAAAGGATGAAGAAAAGGTGCAAAAACCACTTAGGAGAGAACAACATCGTAAGACACCAGTTATTTTTAATGAAGAAGATTTTGTTATGGAGGAAAAGAAACTTCCTCCGAAGAAAGAAATGATAAAGAAAGAAGAGCCTAAGAAACCTTTATATGGTGGTTATAAGGATGAGAAACCTAAGGAAAAGTTTAAACCTTCTCCAGTTATATCTCCAGTTTATGGGTTTGTGGGAGTAAGTCCTGTTTTGGAAAAACCTAGAAATGACGAAGTTTCTTCTTTTAATGAAATATTTGCTAAGGAGAAGAAACCTGAAGTTACTTTAGATACTGTAAGACAAAAGGCTTTTGGTATAGAAAGTGTTCAAGAAGATGATGATTTAGGGCTTTTATATGATATGAAAAATGATGATACTCCGGCAATATCTAAGATAACACTTGGAGATGCTGAGGAATATTTTGATGATCTAGGTCTTGAATATAATGTTGATTATAAAGATAGTGCTAAAGAAAAAGAAAAGGCAGTAAATAAATCTACTAGAAGTACAAAGAATAAAGAATTAAGTAAACAGGTTGAAGAAGAGATTAAGACTCAAAAAGAGTTAGAATCTACTAAAGAACTTGAGATAACTAAAGAACAGTTAAAACCTAAAACTGCTAAAGAAATTAAGAAAGTTAAAAAGATAGCAGATTCTGATTTGGGAATGAAAAATGATGGGGAAGAACCTGAAGAAAAAAATCTTTATGATTTGATTGATATGATGTATGAAACAAAATAAATAAGGAGGAATAAAGATGGGTGCTAATGGATTTTTACTTACAATACTTTTAGTTCTTGTTTCAGTTTTAGTTGTATTTTTAATTGTTATCAGCATAAAATTATTATATACTGTTGATAAAATTAATGTAATACTTGATGATGCTGAAAAAAAGCTTAAAAGTGTTAATGGTGTTTTTACTGCTATTGATACTGTAACTGATTCAATTACTTTGATAAGTGAGACAGTTATTGGTAAAGTACTTATGATGGTAGAAAAAATATTTAAAAAGAAAAAATAAGGAGGAGATAATATGAAAAAGAAAACATTAGGAGCTTTGGTTACTGGCGGAGCTTTAGGAGCAGCTCTTGGTATTTTATTTGCACCAAGAAAGGGTAGTGAAACAAGAAAAATTTTAGGAGAAAAACTTGATGAATTAGCTAAGAAAGCTAAAGAAATTGATTACGAAGATCTTAGAATTCAAATTGAAGAAAAAATAGAAGAAATAAGAGATGAAATACAAGATTTAGATAAGGAAAAAGTTCTTGAAATAGCAAAAGAAAAAGCAGAAGTTTTGAAAAATAAAATAGAGGAAGTTTCTGCTCTTGCTAAAGAAAAAGCTACTCCAGTAGTTAATGATGCGATTGAAGATTTAAGAAAAAGTGCAATTAAAGCAACAAAAGAAATTACTAAAAAATTAGAGGAAAAAGATCCTAAGAAAAAAGAAAAATAATATATTAATTTTAATATTAATTTGAATAAGGGGAATAGTATGATATTTTGTATATGTTTTTACATACTATTTTTCTTTTTTTGGAGATGGTGTTATGAGTGATAAACAAAGAAAAATATTTAAAATAATAGTTATTGTGTTAGTAGTATTATTAGTAGCAGAATTAGTTTATTTTGGAATTAGGTATTATTTAAATAGAAAAGATTCAGTTTTTTATACAGTTGTTAATAGTGCTGTTGTTAAAGATAAAAATAATTATATTGGTGTAGGTTTTAGTGATTATTACAATAGTGATTTTAATGATTATAATGATGGTTTAAATAAAGCAACAATCTTTGTGAATGAAAAAGGTAAACTTGTTAATGAGATTATGCTTGATTTAGGTTATAATAGTTATTTTAATGATATAGTTAAACTTGATGATGGTTATGTTGCAGTAGGATCTGTTCAAATGACTAAAGAACAAAAAGAAGATAAATTATCTGAAGGTTTAATTGTTAAATATGATAAGGACTTTAATATTGTTTGGAGAAAGAATCTTGGTATTTTAGGAAAAACTGAACTTTTAAAGGTTAAACTTAATAAAAATAAGGATATTGTTGTTGTAGGTACTTCAGTTTATGGAGAAGGTTATGTTGGTAATCATACAACTGGTGGGGGAATTCTTTTAAAATATAATAAAAATGGAAAAGAACTTTTAAGAGTTAATAATGGTGGTCCTTATAATGGTAGATTTAATGATGTTTTAATAGAAGATGATGGTTATGTAGTAGTAGGACTTGGTAAAGCTAATTCTGGTATTATTGTTAAATATGATAAAAAAGGTAAGAAACTTTGGTCTGGTTCTTATGGATATACAGATAATAATGGTATTAATAGTATTGTAAAACTTGGAAATAATTATGTTACTGCAACTACTAAAGTAATTAATCCAAAAGATTTATCTAATTATAGTGCAGTACTTGTTAAATTTAATAAAAGTGGTGAAAAAATAGATGATGTAAAATATTCTTCGAGTGATATTACATATTTTAAAGATATTGTACTTGATAAAGATAATAATATTATTGTATGTGGTCATACTGGAAAACAAGTTAATAATGTTTTGGAAAGTGATGCTGTTATTGTTAAATATGATAAAGATTTATATGAAGAAGAAAGTAATATTTTAAAGGGAAATAATAATGATTTTTATAATATGGTTTATTTAAGTGATGAAAATGTTTTAGCTTTAGGATATTCAAATAGTGATTTAAAAGAAATTGATTCTAATGGATATGATTATTTTCCTATAATTAAAAACTATAATGATGATTTAAAATAGAAAATGGTTTATTAAAACTAGTAATAGTCCTAAGATATAGAATAGATAAGTTATTCTATATCTTTTATATTTGATGGAATTTGGAAATAGTTCATACATTGAGATATGAATCATTATTCCTGCTATTACAGAGTATATTATTCCTAAAGTAGTAAAACTTGGTTTTAAGAATAGATATGCTATTATGGCTCCGATAGGTTCACTTATTGCACAGATAGATGTATAAAGAAAGGCTTTTTTCTTTGATTTAGTATGATAATAAATAGGTAGTGCTATGCTTATTCCTTCAGGAATATTGTGCATAGTGATAGCAATGGTTATGGAAAGGCCTAGTTTGAAGTTTTCGTTAGTAGTTATAAATGTTGCTATTCCTTCAGGAATATTGTGAATCATAATACCTATCATAGTGATAAGTCCAAGTTTGTATAGTGTTTTTTCATTTAAAGTATTTGGAAAAAGTTTGTCTATAATAATGGAGATGCATACTCCGAAAGAAACAGATATCATGCAGATTAAAATAGTGGGTATATATTTATAAGTGTTATTTAAAAAAGAAATACTTTCAGGAATTAGATCAAATATTGATAAGAAAAACATAACTGCTGATGCAAAGGCAATTCCTCCGATTAAAAAGTTTAGAGTTCTTTTTTTGGGAATGAATATAATAAAAGCTCCAATTATTGTTGAAAGTCCTGCTATACTTGAAAGAATAAATGCTAAACAAGTGTTCATGTTATCACC
>CAYVXN010000041.1:0-8903 GCA_964455135.1 uncultured Mycoplasma sp. | reverse complement strand
AATAAAAAGAAGCTTATTTGCTTCTTTTTATTATAATATTTCTATCTCTTCTTCATCCTCATCCGTTTTTAAAGAATCTTTCGAAACAGTATCTTTAAATTCAATATTTTTACCTTTTTTAGGAGATGTAATATCTAATTTAATTTCTTCAATAGGAAATACTTTTACATCTTTTTTTATTACTTTTTCTTCTTTTTCATCACTAATTTCTTCATAATCAATTTTTTCATCAAAAGTAATAACTTCTTTCTCTATATCATCCTCTCCAGAATCAATTATCTCAAATTCCTTAACTTCTTCCTCTTCTTTTGTTTCCTCTTTTTCTTTTTCTAAAGGCTCAACAAATTCAGTAACATCTGATACTTCACTTAAATCAGAATTTATTTTCTCATTAGTTTCTTCTGCTAAAACAGATTCATTTGATACAAATATATCTTCATTAGGTTTAACATTATCTACATCACTTTTTTCAAAATCTTCACCCTCAATAACAATTTTAGGAATTTCCTCATCTTTTAAAGTAACAACCTTATCAGTTATTTTTTTATCTGAAATCTTATCAAGTAAAACTTTTTCTATTTCTATTTTTTCTAAATTATTTAAAGTTTTTTCTAATTCATCACTATTTTTAATTCTATGATCTTCCAATGTTTTTTTAGCACTTACTTCTTCTTCAATAACAGAATTTAACAATGCATCAGAATCCTCTTTTCTTTCTTTTTTTAATATTACTGCACAAATAATTAACAAAATTATTCCTAAAATCATAAGAGCAATGCCATAAAAAAGTAAATTTTCAAAGCTCTTGTTAGCAATAGTCAATACTAAACTATCAATAATTCCTTTACTATTAACAAACATACTAAAGAATTTCACCTCCAAAAAGCTAGTTATTACTAAGATGACACCATCAATTATAAGAATATTACTACACCATTTAAACGCCTTTAATTTGCTCCAAAAACAAATAGCAATTAATATATATAACAATAATACAAAGGCACCTAAACAAAACCATATGTATTTGAAATAACAAATACTTGATACAAATTTTAATACATCAACATTAATACCTAATCCTTCTAATTCATTAAGTGCTGGGGTAAAATCATAAACTTTAAGACAAAGATCAGAAACATAATCATTAAGTATAACCAGTTGAGCATCATTTAAATTAACCCCTTCAACTTCATAATACTTATCTTGAACAATACTTACTATTTTATTATTATCAAGTTTTTCCCTTTCAGAACTAAATAATAAATTATTGATATAACTATAAACATAACTAGTTAAAACATCATTAAATTCAGTACTAGACAAAACACTCTCCGTTACTTGCTCTGAAATTTCCATTTCTAAAAACTTATTACTAATAGCCTGTTTCAAAGTATTATTATTATCTCCCAAAATTTCGCCAGAAGTAGAAGTAAAAATATTAGAACTAACAATGTATTTTGAAATATTTTCTTCAGTAATCATAGATTTAGCCATTCCAATTAACATCATTAACAAAACAAGTATCGAAAAAGCAATCAAAAATATTATCGCAAAAAACTTCCCTAAAAATTTAACTGCTTTCATCTTAGCCTCCCCTATGATACTTTGATTTTAACACATTTTTATTTTTTTGTACACAACAAATTACTAGAATAACAAATATTTTTACAAGAATAAGAATAAAAAAAGAACCTATTCTCCAAATAAGTCCTTTAACTCTTTTTACTATCACTAGTTTTTATAACCTCAACACCTGAATCACCAGAGGTTTTTTCATTTAAATCATTATTATCAGTTTTTTCTGGAACCTTTATACTAACAGAAAAAATTCTTTTATCTTTGTCTATTACTTCCTCACCATTTTGATCTTTTTTAAGTTCATAAAAATTCATTCTTAACTTTGGATCTTTTATAGGTTGTTCAAACACCATAGAACCAGTCTTTATACCTCCGATAACTAAATCACCTGAATAAAGAGCAGTATCTACATTAATTGATGTGAAAATTCTTTTCTCTTCAGCACCACTACTATTAGACATTGTCCAATTTTTATAATTATATTGAATCTTATCAGGAGAATTATTTTTCATATAAACTGTAACAATCAAAAACTGATTTCCCTCTTTCGGAGACTTATAATTATTCCCTTCGGAAGTTTCAACTTTCATAATCTTATAATCAACACCATTATAAGAAATTAAATCACCCATTCCAAATATTTTTTCTGTAGTAGCTTTTTCTCCTACAACTACAATATTTTCAGCATTAGTAAAATTTTTATACACATCTATCGCAAAATAAGAGCCAAATCCCAATACAACCAAACAACCAATAGCTAATGTCAAAACCCTATAACTTAATTTATTATTAAATATTCTTTTATTACAAAAGTATTCCTTAATCTTAACAAAAAATAACTTCAATTTATAAACAAAATCTAAATTTTCTTTTGCTTCTATTTTTTCATTTTTAGAAATCTCATTCACACTTTTCATTTTAGAATCATTAACAACTTTAGTTTTAGTTAAAATCACCTGTTTTTCTAAATCTTTCCTTACAGAACCATTAACTTTATTATTACTTTTAATAATTCTAGCTGTACTTACATCTGCTCCACAAAATTTACAAATCTTTGTTTTATTAGCAACATGTTTTTTACATTTTTTACAAACTTTCATATGACATCACCCCTGCTAAATATAAAATTGTTATACAAATCATTACTTAAAACCTATTAAATATTATGAGACATTTTTAGCAAAAATACAAGAGAAAAACAACAACTTTTTTTCATTTTTTTATCTTTTTTCACGATTATAATTTTTAACAAAAGAAAAACAAACCTTTTTAAAGTTTGCATCTAATAAACAAGTACCAAAATACCAACTGGAGCACTATTAAAAATTGTTTGAGCAACCCAATAAGGTAAATTAATACAACCATGTGAACCATTATTTAAATAAATATTTCCTCCAAAACTACTTCTCCAAGTAGCATCATGAAGACCAATTTGACTTCCATAATCTATAAGCATCCAATAATTAACCCAAGAACGATAATCCTCTCCCACTAAATAAACTCCTTGAGCTTTACTTTTAATTCTAAAACTACCTTTTTTAGTATCATGAACACCTTTCATTCCTGTAACAACATTAGAAGTTAGTTTTAATTTTCCATTTCTATAATACCACAACTTTTGTTTATCAATTGAAACCATAATATTGTTATCTTCATCAATATCATTTTGTGTTCCAACCTGCACTATCCTAGTAACAGAACTATAATTACCAAAAGAATCACTAACACTATATGTAAGAGTATATACCCCAGCAACAGAAGTATTTACATAACCTGTTTTTTTTACTTTACCAGTAAGATCACCATCATAATTATCACTAGCAACAAATCCTTGATCCAAATACTTTTTTCCAACTGAAACAATTACTTTAGTTTTTCCATTAAGTTTTATTACTGGAGATACCTCATCAACAACATTAACAACTCTAACTTTAGAAACTTTATTATTAGAAGAATCAACAACAGTATAATAAAGTTTATATTTACCAATTTTTTTAGTATTAACTATTCCACTTACCTTAACTTGTGAAACGAGATTACCATCATAATTATCCTTAGCAGTATAACCAGGTTCTTTATATGTACTTCCATACTGAACTTTATAAGGTGAACCTTTTTTTAAAACTAAAGTAGGTTTTTCATTATCCCTAACTTTAACCACTCTAGTTACTTCTTTCTTTTTTCTACCTTTAGAATTAGTTACAGAATACGTAATAGTATAATCTCCAACTTTTTTAAAATTAACCTTATTATCTACTTTTATATTATCTGATATATCAACATTATCGAGTTTAGCAATAGCTCCTGCATCTTTATAATCACTATTAAGCATAACAGTAACTTCTTTAGAACCCTTTAAAGATATTTCTGGTTCAATAAAATAAGAATACAAAAAAAACCAAGATATACAAAGAATCCCAACAACTACAAAAACACAAAAACATACTAATTCTATTTTACTAAACCTATTGCTTATCTTCATAAATAAATTATATCATCAATAAACATTTTTGCAAACAATACAATTGAAAATTATATAAATAAATTTTTAAATTCAAATATTAAAACAAAAAAACTCTCGAAAACAAGAGTTAATTTTCAAAATGGCGGAGTGGGAGGGATTTGAACCCTCGCGCCAGTTACCCGACCTACACCCTTAGCAGGGGCGCCTC
The DNA here is from genome assembly GCA_964455135.1 of uncultured Mycoplasma sp. GTDB lineage: Bacteria > Bacillota_I > Bacilli_A > RF39 > UBA660 > UMGS1449. The sequence continues at coordinate 4,653 of CAYVXN010000041.1, read as the reverse complement.
TTCAGCCTCTTGAGTACCACTCCAAAAAACACTAAATAAGTGTAAACTAATTATAAAATAAAAGAAAAAATATTGCAATAGCTATTAACAAATTTAACAAAACTTTTTTTGAAGTTCATAAGCTTTTACAATATTACTAACAAGCATAATCACTGTAAGTGGCCCAACTCCTCCAGGAACTGGAGTAATATATTTACATTTATGAATAAGTTCATCAAATGCACAATCACCATAAATTTTACCTTTCTCTCTATTAATACCAACATCTATAACAACAGCACCATCTTTAACATAATCAGAAGTTAAAAATTTTTTTTGATGAACAGCAACAATAACTATATCAGCTCTAGAAGTAATATCTTTTAAATTTTTTGTCTTAGAATGACAAACACTAACAGTGGCATTTTTCTCTAAAAGCAAACCCATAAGAGGAATTCCTACTAGCTTGCTCCTCCCAACTATAACAACATTAGCACTTTCAAAACATACATCAATACTTTTTAAAATTTCCATAATTCCTAAAGCAGTACAAGAAACAAGACCATCATTTCCTGCAAAAAGATTACCTATATTCTTACTAGTTAAACCATCTACATCTTTTAAAGGAGAAATAGCATCTATTACTCTACTTTCATCAATATCAAGTGGAAGAGGAAGTTGCAATAAAATACCAGTAACAGATTTATCATTATTAAGTTCCTCGATTTTCAAAATAAGATCATTTTCAGTTATAGAATCATACTTTAAATGTTCAAATAAAATACCAAGTTCATTACATAGTTTTTCTTTATTCTTAACATATACCGAACTAGCATAATCATCTCCAACCTGAATAACTACTAATTTAAGTTTATCATCAATCAAAGCAATCTTTTCTTTTAAAAATGACTTCATTTCACTTTGAAGTTGTTTACCATCAATCAAACATCCCATAAAAACTACTTCCCCCTAAAAAAACAAAAATATAAGTATTAAAATAGCAATAGAAATAATAACTAATCCTAACAGAACAAAAAATATCTTTTTAGACTTATTATTATTATCATCATCATTATCATTATTTAAAGAAAGGTTATCCTCATCTACATCTTCTTTTTCATCTAAAGTTTCATTTTTTTCTAAATCTATATCTTTATCTTGTTCTATAATTTCATTATTTATCTTAGTTTTCTCTAATTGTTCTATTAAAGATTTTAATTCTTTTGTATGTTCATTACGAATTCTTTCTTCTTCTTTTTTTCTATCTTCTAAAACTAATTCTTGTACATTTGAAAGTAACATAATATATTTATTTTTAATATCTTCTGGATATTTATCCGTTCCTTTTATTAATTTTAATTTTTCCAAAACTTCTTCTGGATTTAAAGAATTATTCACAATTTCATCAATTATTTTATACGTTTGTTTTTTAGGATTAAAATTACCTTGCATTTCTTTTAAATCTGTTTTTATTTCTTCTAAGTTTCTCATCTCAACACCTCTATTAAAGTATATCACAGATAATTATTTTACCAAAGAAAAAAAAGATAGAAAACTATCTTTACATAACAGTACCACCATCAACAGAAATTATTGTACCATTTGTATATGATGAATCATCACTTCCAAGATAAACATAAGCTCCAGCAAGTTCTTCTGGTTTTGCAATTCTTCCAAGTGGACAAACCTTGCTAAGCATTGCTTGTTGTTCATCTGTTGTTGAACCTTTTACCATATTAGTCATAACAGCACCAGGAGCAACAGCATTTACTCTAATACCCATTCTTCCAAGCTCTTTAGCGCATGATTTAGTAATTCCATTAACAGCAAATTTACTTGAAGAATAAGCAGCTTGTCCAGCCGATCCATAAAGTCCAACCATTGAACTAGTATTAATAATTGAACCTCCATTTTCCTTCATATAAGGAATAACTTCACGTATAAACCTAAAAGGCCCAAAAGTATTAACTTCAAACATATTAATAAACTCTTCATCTGAAACACTTTCACTTGGTTTAGAATTAGTAATTCCGGCATTATTAATTAGAATATCTATTTTTCCAAACTTTTGAACAGTAGCATTAACTACTTTTTTAACATCATCCAAAGACTTAACATCGCATTTTTCTCCAATTATTTTACCTTCATAATCTTTAGATAATCTGTTAACAACATCATTTACTTCAGTCTCATCATAAGAAGCTACAACTACACTAGCACCCTCTCTTAAATAAGCTTCTGTAATAGCAAGTCCTATTCCAGAAGATCCTCCAGTTATAATAGCAACTTTATTTTCTAATTTCATTTTATCATCCTCCACTTACCATTATACCACAAAATAAAAATTTTTTCAGTTAATTTAAATAGAAAAACATTTTTCAAGTAATTTAGATATTTCCTCTATAGACTCATCAAGCAAATCTATTCTAAAATTAGTAACTCCAATACTTTTTAAATAACCCATATCAGAAAACTTATCAACTACAGAATAATCAAATATTCTCGTATTATGATTTTCATCTCCTAAAAGTCTAAATTTATTCCCCCTACAATCATCTAAATAATATTTATTATCAAAACATAAAGAGCATCCTTTACCTTCACTACATAAATAATTAACCGGGCAATATTTCATTAACATAACCTCAAGTCTTCCATAAATTAAAACCTCAACATTAGGTAAAAATCCATATTTTTCTTTATAAACACCCAAAACTACTCCCACATCATAATTACTAAGTTCCGGAGAAAGTCCTACTTTATAAACATAATTAGAAAAAGCATTAACAGTTAAACTATTAAAAGCATTCATATAAATATCACTAACACTTTTACCAGAAACCTTAATAAAACCTCCATTATTAGAAATAAGACTATTAGATGCATCCCTATAATTAAAACCCGCTCTTGGATTTCTATAAAAAACATTATCACTCTCATATTTTTTATATAACTTATAGTTTTCTACATATATATTAACGTTTTTATCTAACAAAAATTTTAATTGTTCTTCATTTCTAACCAAAAAACTAATCTCATTAGTAATTTTCATTTTATTTTTTTCAAATAATATATCTTTTTCCACAAAATCTATTTTCTTATTTTCCCTTATAGAAATAAGTTCCTTAACAAGTTCTCTTCTTAAAACATTAACATTTTTAATAGGAACAAAAACATCTTCATCCATATCAAAATAAACATCTTCTAAATAAAAAGGCGTATCACCAAGTTTAGATAATTTTAAAAGTATCTCTTCCTTAGTAGTAGGAACATTTAAAGCTCGTTCCACTCTTCCCATCTTTTTATTAATTCTTATCTCATCACATAAAACCGAAACAGAAAACTCTTCCCCTGTCTTAGCACAAACTTCAAATTTCAAAGAAATTTTTTTATCCTCAAAACTATCTATTTCCTTATTCAAAGAAACATCCAAAGTTTTATAAACATAACCTTTTTCTTTTAAATTAACTTTATTATCTAAATAAATAACTTCTCCACTTTTAGCACCATTAACCAAAAGATCTTTGTTATTATAAATATAATTACAAATCATACCACTACCATCAGAAAAACGAATTCCATCCCCTTGGGTTATATCATCAAAAAGCTCTATTTTTATCTTCTTACCAAACGAAACAACTTTTCCAAAAATAAAACCTTGATGATTACAAGTTCTAGGATTAACTACATTTTTATCACTGTTTAAAAAACCTGTTGTAAACTTTCTATTATATAGTTTAAGTAAATTATTATATTCCTTTTCACTAATATTAAGTTCTAGCTTATTATAATAACTATCAATTAACTTTCTATATATTTTAGTAACATAACCTGAATAATACTTAGACTTCATCCTACCTTCTATTTTTAATGAACTTACTCCAAGTTCTATTAATTTACTTATCTTTTCTAAAACACAAAGTTCCCTCATAGAAAGTAAATAATCTCCATCAAAAGAAACTTTTTCATCTTCTTTAAAAAGATTATAACAAAATCTACAAGGCTGAGCACAAGCTCCCTTATTACCACTTCTATTAAAAAGACGTGATGACATTAAACACTGACCAGAATAACTAACACATAAAGCACCGTGAATAAATACTTCAAGTTCTAAAGAAGTTTTTAATTTTTCTATTTCTTCCAAAGAAAGTTCACGTGCAAGAACAACTCTAGAAACCCCTAAAGTCTCAAGATAAGAAACAGAATCATTATTACAATTATGTGTTTGAGTAGAAGCATGCACTTCCAAATTAGGAAATTTTTTCTTTAAATAAGAAATCATTCCAATATCTTGCATAATCAAAGCATCTACTCCCATTTTATGAAGTTTTCTAACATAATTTGTAACATCAAGTATTTTATCTTCATCAATTAACGTATTAACAGTAACATAAAGTTTAACCCCGTATAAATGACAATATTTAACCCCAGCTTCTATTTCTTCTAAAGTAAAGTTTTCGGCATACTTTCTAGCACCATAATCTTTACCAGAAATATAAACTGCATCAGCCCCGCACTTAACAACCATCTTTAAAGTTTCAAAATCCCCAGCCGGAGATAAAAGTTCAATTTTTTTCATACAACCACCAAAAGTATTGTATCACAAAAAAACATACAATACTATTTTCATCTTAAAATTATCTTTTAGTTTTTCTATCAGAACTGCTTTGATTT
>CAYVXN010000040.1:0-9190 GCA_964455135.1 uncultured Mycoplasma sp. | reverse complement strand
TCACCAGTTGAAATTGAAATCTTCTGATAGTAAGTATTGATTGTAAATATAAGTAATATAATTTACAAAAAGAATTGCTTATCTTGAAAAGAAAAGTATATTTATGTATAATAATTTTTGTAATTTTGAAGAAAGTATAATTAATAAAGGAAGTAATAAAATGTTAAAGAAACTATTTATCAAGAATTATAAAAATACAGATGATCCTGTTGTAAGAAATAAATATGGTAAAGTAGCAGGAGTTTTTGGAATAATATCTAATTTTATTTTGGGAATAATAAAGTTAATAATTGGATTTGTTTCTAATAGTGTTAGTATTATAGCAGATGCTGTTAATAATATTTCTGATATGGCTTCTTCTGTTCTTACTATAATTGGTTTTAAACTTGCAAGTAAAAAGCCAGATCATAAACATCCTTATGGATATGCTAGGTATGAATATGTTTCTGGTTTGGTGATAGCAATATTAATGCTTTTGATGGGAATTGTTTTTGCTAAAGAATCAATTGTTAAAATAATTTATCCAGAAGAACTAGTAATAAATATGGCAACTTTTATTGTTCTTTTAATTGCAATTTTTGGTAAACTTATTCAAATGTTTGTGTATAGAGATTTTGCTAGATGTATTGATTCAAATACTTTGAAGACTGCTTCAATTGATACTAGAAATGATATAATGTCTACTTTAGCAATTTTTATTTCTATGATTATAATGAAAATATTTAATATAAATATTGATGGTATTTTAGGACTTTTTGTATCATTATTTGTAATCTATAGTAGTATTAAAATGATTAAAGAAGGACTTGAGCCTATTATTGGAATTATTCCTACTGAAGAATATGTTAAAGAAATAAAAGATAAACTTTTTTCATATGATTATGTTATTGGTATTCATGATTTAGTTATTCATAATTATGGTGTACATAATGATTTTATTACAGTTCATATTGAGATAGATTCAAAGATGGATATGATTAAAGCTCATGATTTGATGGATATAATCGAAAATGATTTTAAAGAAGAAAAAGGAATTGATTTAACTATTCATATGGATCCTGTAATAGTAGGGGATCCTAAAGTGGATAAAATAAAAAATAAAGTTATAAAGGTTATAAAAGAATTAGATAAAGATCTTGAGATACATGATTTTAGAATTGTAGAAGGGACCACTCATACAAATATTCTCTTTGATTGTGTTATTCCTTATGAAAAGAATTATCCAAAAGAAGATTTAGTAAAATATTTAAGTGAAAAAGTTATAAGTAAGAAGATGAAATATTGTTTTGTTATAGAAATAGATAGGCCTTATTGTTAGAAAAACAAGGTCTTTTTTGTTAATTTTGTAAAAAAAATTCTTACATTTGAGATTTAAAATAATGTATAATTTAACTAAAGAGGTGGGTTATAATGTTTAAAACCGGTGATTATGTTGTATATAAAAGAGATGTTTGTGTTATAAAAGAAATTAAAAAAAATTATTTTCATAATCAAGATTATTTTTGTTTAGAACCTGTTTTTGATAGTACTTTAAAAATAAATGTTCCAGTAGAAAATGAACAAGAAAATCTAAGAAGTTTAATGTCTTTGGAAGAAGTAAAAGAACTCATTAATAGAATTCCTTTGGTCGAAGTAATAGAAACAGATGATAAAAACTTGGAGAATGATTATAAACAATTGTTACATTCTGAAAAAATAGATGATTTAATTAAAATAATTAAGACTGCTTATTTAAGAAATAAGGATAGAATTGATAATAATAAAAAGATTGGAGAAAAAGATAATAATTATTTTAATTTAGCAGAAAGATATTTATATACTGAATTTAGTATAGTTTTAAATAAGAACTTTGAAGATACTAAGGATTATGTTATAGAAAAAGTGATGGAAATAGAAGCACAATAGTTGATATATTATAGTAATATGGAAATTTTATGATAAAATATGTACAGGAGAGTGAATTAATGAAAGGAAACAGGATTATTGTACATACATTAATTATTGATGACGGAAAGTATTTAGTTACTAAACGCTCAAAGCAAGAATCAACTTATCCTGAGTATTGGGATATTCCAGGAGGACTTGTAGAATATGGTGAACTACCAAAAGATGCTGTTGTCAGAGAAACAAAAGAAGAAGTTGGTTTAAATATTATTCCTACAAAGGTTGTTCATGAAGATAGTAATTTTGATAAAGATAAAGATTTAGTATTTGTTAGATTAGTTTATTTGTGTGAAATGGATGATGAAATAGATAATATTAAATTACAAGTTAATGAGCATTCTGAATATAGATTTATAGATTCTTTAAATGACTTAAAAGGTGAAAAAGTATCACCGTTTTTGTTCGAATTGTTTAATGATGATTTAGATGTTAATTAATGATTGTAAAAATGTTTTTTTAATTACAAAAAAAGAAATCCCAGAATTAAATCTGGGATTTTAATTGTCATAAATTCCTTATGACATTATTATTATATTCGTTTTTGATTCTTATATACTAAAAAAGTTAAAAATGTTATACTATTTATATAAAATAATTACTTGAGAGGAGTTTATTTATGGAAAATTTAAAAGAATTAGTTCAAAATTTAACTGAAAAGGGCAAGACTATTTCGTCTATGGAATCTTGCACTGGTGGAGGTTTTACTAATGCAATTACTAATATAGAAGGTGCAAGTGAAGTTTTGAAGTTTAGTGCTGTAACATATTCTAATGAATTTAAAATAAAAATGGGTGTGTCTAAAGAGATAATAGATAAATATACTGTTTATAGTAATGAGACTGCTAGAGCAATGAGTAAAGCTATATCAGATTATACTAATTCTGATTATGGAGTAGGTATAACAGGAAAACTTAATAGAATAGATAAAAATAATCTTTTTGGAGAAGATAATGTTGTTTATTTTTCTATATATGATAGAAAAAATGATAAATATTTTGATAATGATTTAAAAGTTGTAGAAGCTTCTAGAAGTGAAAATAAAAAGTTAGTTATAGAAAGTATAACACATAAGCTTTTAGAATTATTAAAGTAACTATTATGGTCTTACGTTTTATGAAATTGTTTTTTGTCAAATAGGACTTTTTTTATGTAAAATAAACAAAAAAATGAAAAAATAGTGTATAATCATATTAGTTATATATAAGTAAAAGGAGGAAATGAAGTACTTATTATAATGAGCGCTTGAGCAATATTTGCTGACGAGGTTAGTAGTTATCGAAATTATCGGCGGATGCTACTACGGGAGATTTCTCGTTAGATATATATTAAAAAGCAAAATTAAAATTGTAACAAAGTATATATCAAAATAAAAGGAGGAAAAAATATGTGTGGAATAATTGGATATGCAGGTAAAGAAAAAAATGCTATTCATGTTTTAATAAATGGTTTAAAAAATCTTGAATATCGTGGTTATGATTCAGCAGGAATAGCTATAAGAGAAAATAATCATGTAGAGATTGTAAAGAGAGAAGGTAAAATTGTAAACCTTGAGAAAAAGATCGAAGGTTTGGAAGAGGCTACTATTGGAATAGGGCATACTAGATGGGCAACACATGGTGGTGCTACTACTATAAATTCTCATCCTCACAGAGTAGGAACTGTTACGCTTGTGCATAATGGAATAATTGAAAATTATGAAAAGATAAAAAAAGATTTGATAAAAGAAGGGTATGAGTTTAAATCTACTACTGATACTGAAGTTGCTTGTGCTTTAATTGATAAACTTTATAAAAAAACTAATGATAAAATAAAAACACTTAAAGAAGCTAATCATATTATAAATGGATCGTTTGCTTTTGCTATTATGTTTGATGATGATGAAAATAATTTGTATGCTATGAGAAAAGATAGTCCTTTAATAATTGGAATAGGAGAGGGTTGTAATTTTTTAGCATCAGATGTTCCTGCAATACTTGAGTTTACTAATAAATATATTTTACTTGATAAAGATGAATATGCTGTAGTTAATAATGATAAAGTTGTTATTTATGATGAAAATGAAAATATGTTAACAAAAGAGGTTTTAACTTATGATGGGGATAAAGAAGTGGCAATGAAAGCTGGTTATGAACATTTTATGATTAAGGAAATAAATGATGAACCAATTGTGTTTGATAATATGTTTAAACAGTTTGATGCTGATAATATTGATGATTTAAAGAAAAGTATGCCTGATTTTAGTAAGTATAAAAAAATCGATATTATTGGTTGTGGTAGTGCTTATCATGCAGGACTTTTAGGTAAAAGTTTAATTGAAGAATATGCAGATGTTTTAGTAAATGTAGAAATAGCAAGCGAGTATAGATATAAAAAAACATTTAGTGACACTGACACTTTAACAATTTTGATATCTCAGTCTGGGGAAACAGCAGATACTCTAGCAGCCCTTAGAAAAGCTAAAGAAAAAGGAATTGATACACTTGGAATTGTTAATACTGTTTCTTCTTCTATTGCTCGTGAAGCAGATGATGTTTTATATATAAAAGCTGGAGTAGAAATATCGGTTGCTACTACTAAGGCATATTCTGCACAAGTTTTAATGCTTTTGTTAATTGCACTTGTAATTGGTTATGAAAATAAAAAAATATCTAAAGAAGAAGCAAATAATGTGATTAGTGAAATTAAAAAATTACCTGAATATATAAAAGAAGTAATTTCTAAAAAAAGTTTGTGTGATGACATTGCAAAAAGTATTTATGAAAAGAATAATATATTCTTTATTGGTAGAAAAGTAGATTATGCTCTTTGTATGGAAGGTTCTCTTAAACTAAAAGAAATATCTTATATACATAGTGAAAGCTATGCAGCTGGAGAACTTAAACATGGTACTATTTCTTTAATTGAAGAAGGGACTCCTGTTATTGCAATAGTGACAGATGAGGTTATAGAAGAAAAAACAATTAGTAACATAAAAGAAGTAAAAGCTAGAAATGCTTATGTAGCTTTAATAACAACAGATAAAATTTATGAAAAGTATAAAACTAGTGATTTCTATGATAAAAAGATAGTTCTTAAAAATAAAAATAATTATATTAATCCTTTGTTAGTTGCAACTATTCTTCAACTTTTAGCATATCAAGTTGCATATTTAAGAGGCGAAGCAATTGATAAGCCAAGAAATTTAGCAAAATCTGTAACAGTAGAATAATTAAATTATTAGAATAATAATAAGTATAATTAGATAAAATCTTTGACCATGTAATAAACTTTTTATAAAATTAAAAAAATCAGATTTTTGTAAATTTCTGATTTTTTTGTTTTAATTTAAGGATTCACTAGAGTATAAACTATTATACACTGAAGAATTTTTAAGAAGTTCTTCATGTGTTCCACTTGCAGATAAAGTTCCTTTTTCGATGACATTTATTATATCAGCATCAATTATTGTTGAAAGCCTATGGGCAACAATTATTACTGTGTGATCAATAACTAAGTCATCAATTGTTCTCTTAATATATTCTTGTGATTCATTATCAAGAGCAGATGTAGCTTCATCAAATAAGATAATTTTGGTATCAAGAAGAAGTGTTCTAGCAATAGCTAGTCTTTGTTTTTGACCACCACTTAAGTTAATACCACCTTCACCAATAATAGTATCATATCCATTAGGAAGTGATGAAATGTAATCATCAATATAAGCTCTCTTACAAACTTTTCTAATTTCTTCTAAACTAGCATCTTCTTTTACTAATTTAAAATTATCTAAAATACTCATATTGAATAAAAATGGTGCTTGTCTAATAATTGAAATGGAATTTCGAAGACAATCTTCAGATAAATCTTTGATATTAATTCCATCAATTAAAATTTTTCCTTTGGTAGCATCAAAATATCTAAGTAGTAAATTAAAAACTGTACTTTTACCATTACCACTTCTACCAACAATAGCAATCTTTTTATTCGGAACAAGTTTTAAATTAAGACCATTAAGAACATTTTCTTCGTCTTTATTGTATTTAAAACTAACATCTTTAAATTCGATAATTCCCTTTAAATTTTTAATATTTTTCTTTCCAAATTTTTCATCGCTATAAAGTCTATTGTTTATAATTTCATCAATTCTATTAAGAGAAACTTTTACTTTATTGTAGTTAACTCCAAAATCGCTTATACTTTCGACAACTTCATCAATTCTCCAGATGTAGTTTTCTATAACAATGAATATGCTATAAGCAATTTTTCCTTTAACTACTAAATAGCCACATGAAATTAGTATAATAAATTGTAAAATAAAATAAATTAAATTATTAAGATTATAGTAAAAAGTTTCATATTTTCTTATTTTAGCACTTTTATCAAATAAATTATCTACTTTACCAAACATTAATTTTTCAATATTTTTTTTGATTCCTAATGCTTTTATTTCTCTTATTCCTGTCACGTTTTCAGTGGCATTTTTTACATATATATCTGAATCTTTTTTTATCTCTTGCTGTGTGTTTTTAATTTTTGGAAAAAATCTATAAGAAATAAATCCCATAGTTATTCCGAAAATAATGACTTCTAGTCCAAGCCAAAATGAAATATAAAAGCAAAGACCGAATACAAATACTATAACTAAAGACTTACAAATAAGTTTTATTAATGATTGCAATAATTGCATAACTCGATCTGGATCGGTATATAATCTATTAATAAACTCACCAACTCCAATTTCTTCGAAAGAACGAGCAGGTAAATCAGTTATTTTTCTATACAAATCTTTAGAAACATTTCTCATAAATTTTATTTCTAAGTAATTATACAAAAAGTCTCTAGGGACAGATAAAATTGCATAAAACAAAATCCAAATACTTTCCCAAATAATTAAATAAATAGCAAAATTATTAAATTCGCCCTTTATTAAAGCTTCAAGAGCAAATCCCCAAAAAAATGCTGATAAAAGAGATGGTAAATAAGAAGTAAGTACTAATATAAGATAAAAGAATACTTTTAATTTTTCATCTTTAAGATAATTTTTTATAATAGCAAAACTACTTTTCTTTTTCATAAAACACCTCCAAACATAAAAAAACTACTAATCAGATTAGTAGCGCACTTTAAAGAGTAGGAAATATAAAAAATTCCTTCTTTTTAAAATAATTACTAATCTTAAAATTCTTATAATGTGTATAATTGTTCATATTTCCTCCTCCTTTCCTTAAATTCTTCTAAAATATACCATATTAACAAATGAATGTCAAATTTATGATTGTAGTAGAATTCAATTAGTATAGTTTGTTTTTAAAAACTATAATTAAACATAGAACTTTACTCCAAAAATAAATTTATGATAAGATATATAAAAGGAGGAAAAAATGTCTAGTAAAAGAAAAGATTATTTAAATTGGGATGAATATTTTATGGCAATAGCAAAACTTTCTGCTATGAGAAGTAAGGATCCTTCAACTCAGGTTGGAGCTTGTATAGTAAGTGAAAATAATAGAATTTTATCAATTGGGTATAATGGTGCGCCAAATGGATATCATGATGATGATTTTCCTTGGGAAAGAGAAGGCGATCCACTTGAGACTAAGTATATGTATGTTGTTCATGCTGAAAGAAATGCTATTTTAAATTATCGCGGTTCAAGGAAAGATTTAGAAGGGTCAAAAATATATGTGGATTTATTTCCTTGTCATGAATGTGCTAAAGAAATAATTCAGTCTGGAATTAAAGAAGTTGTTTATTTAACAGATAGTTTTAAAAGCGGAGAGGAGCAAGTGTTAGCGTCTAAAAGATTATTTGATAAGTGCTCAGTTAAATATACAAAACTTGAAATAGGTGAAGATAAACAAATACCTATAAAACTTGATAAAAATGTGTAATAGTAATTGACAAATATTTAAAAAAATCATAAACTAAATATGAAAAGCAAAGAAGAAGGACAAGATAGATAATTTAATTATTTAAGAGAGTTAGTGGTTGGTGAAAACTAATATAATTTGTTATTTGTTACTACCTTTTAGTTGTTCTAGAAATAGAGTCCGGGTTGTTTTCGTTAAAAACAAAAGAAGTTATAAGGTAGGATGGTACCGCGTATAAACGCTCCTTTTTAGGGGTGTTTTTTGTTTAATAAAAAAACAGGAGGGTGTAGTAATGACAAAAAAGAAAGATTTAAGATGTTATCCTGATTTAACTTTGACGATAAGTAAGTTTATGTCAACTTTTTATAATATCAAAGAAAAGAATCTGAATAGATTATCACATGATGATTTAAAAGAAATATTTCCAATATTAGAACAAGCTAAAAAAGAATATATTACTGAAGAGGATTTAGTAAGAGGGGAAGTAGTTTTAGTAATTGATTGTGATAATAAAGTGATTGGATATTATAATCCTTATGTTTATGATTATGAACATTATGAAAAAACTTGTCGTGATAATGATAAGATTCATTTTATTTTTACTGTTGATGATGATATTGATGAGTTAGAAAGTTTGTCAGAAGAAGAGTTAAATAACTTAAGTATATATGAACTTGAAAATTTGTTAAAGAAAGCTAAGAAACATCAAAAATTAAAAGAACAACGTCTTGTTCAAAAGGAACTTTATTTTGATAAAGAAAATCATAGTATGAAAAAAGAAAAACAAGAAAAGGCAAGAATTAGAGAATTAAGAAAGGAAGATTTATAATGATAAATATTAAAGAAGATGAGAAATTAAATGTATTAAATCATAGTTGTGCTCATTTACTAGCACAAGCTGTTAAGCATTTATATCCAAATGCTAAATTTTGGGTTGGGCCAGTAATTGAAAATGGCTTTTATTATGATATTGATCTTGGAGATAATGTTATAAAGGAAGAAGATTTACCAAAAATAGAAAAAGAAATGAAGAAAATTTCTAAAGATGGAAAAAGGATATATAGAGAAGAAATATCTAAAGAGGAAGCATTAGAAAGGTTTAAAGATGATCTTTACAAAATTGATTTAATTGAAAGAATGGATGAGGCTGAAACAGTAATTAGTTGTTATACTCAAGGAGATTTTACTGATCTTTGTCGTGGACCTCATGTTGAATCAGTAAAACTTTTGAAACACTTTAAACTTTTAAAAACTTCTGGTGCTTACTGGAAGGGTGATTCTAAGAATAAGATGCTTCAAAGGATTTATGGTATTTGTTTTGAAACTGAAGAAGATTTAAATAATTATTTAAACTATTTAGAAGAAGCAAAGCAAAGAGACCATAGAAAAATTGGTAAAGA
>CAYVXN010000039.1:0-9254 GCA_964455135.1 uncultured Mycoplasma sp. | reverse complement strand
CCTTTCCATAAAATATATGAATAAAATAATTAAATATACTAGAAAAAAAACAAAAAAAATTATATACTGAAAAAGGTGATGCATATGAAAATTAAAGTAGGAGTGTCTTTAAGACATGTTCATTTAACAAAAGAAGATTATAATTTATTATTTGATGAACCCCTAACAGAAAAAAATCCAATAAATCAACCTGGACAATTTGCAAGTAATCAAACAGTAACTTTAAAAAATGAAGAAAAATTAATTCAAAACGTTAGAATAATTGGGCCAGAAAGAGATTATACTCAAGTAGAAATCTCAAGAACAGATGCTTACTTTTTAAAATTAAATCCCCCAGTAAGAGCTTCCGGAGATTTAAAAGATTCTGAAACAATAACAATAATTGGACCGAAAGGAGAAATAACAAGAACAGCTTGCATAATAGCAGATCGCCATATTCATATAACCAAAGAAGAAAGAAAAAACAAAAAACTTACAAAAGATTTTTATAATGTAGAAATAAAAGGAGAAAAAGGTGGAATTCTTTATAACGTAAGAATAGCAGAATCAAAAAACTCATATTATGAAATGCATATAGATGCAGATGATGCCAATGCTCATAACATAAAACAAAATGATGAAGTAGACATAATAGTTTGATAAGTTAAAATATTTTCACTACTTTTTCCAAATTCCGACACTTTTCTATCATATTAATGAATTATACTCATATTATGAAAGGAGGAAAGTGTATAAGATAAATTAATAAAATTAAAAAGGTAAAAAGAGAGTAAAAAACTCTTTAAAAATAAATAAAGTTTCTTTACAAAAAAGTAAAACACAATATAACACCTGTGCTTATACTTAAGAGTGAAATAATAAAAATAATTGTTTCCTTAAACACAAAAAACTAGAGGTCTCTTTTACCCCATCTAATTAAGGAGCTTTACAGCTTCTTTTATATTTTTCAAAAAAATTTCATAAATATTACAACTAATTTTAATAATTGCGATATAATATTAATTATACGAGGTGAAGATTTATGGATAAAGAAAATAAAAAAACAATCAAAAATAAAGAAATAATAGAAAATAATAATGAAGTAAAAAAAGATGAAAATATAAATAATGATTCACAAGAAAAAAGATGTAAAAAATGTAACAATATTTTATCTTCTAACGATGAATTTTGTTTTATCTGTGGAGCAAAACAAGAAGATGATAAACCTAAAAAAACTTGTAAGCAAAAAAACAAAAAAAGCATTATTTTACCTGCAATAATTATTATATCTATTATTGCTTTGTTACTTATTTCATTACTAGTATTTTCTGCTTTTAAATATTTAGATAATAGCACAGATAATATTGATAGAACTAATAAAAATGTAACAATAAATGATACAGGAATAGCAGATGCTGTTGAAAAAGTATATGACTCTGTTGTAGTAGTAGAAAATTATGTCAATGGCTCTTTATATGCAACTGGTTCTGGCTTTGTATATAAAACAGATAACAATTATGGTTATGTGCTAACTAATAGTCATGTAATTAGTAATGCAACATCAATAAAATTAGGATTTACTAATAATGAAAAAGTAAAAGCAGAAGTAGTTGGGGTAGATGATTATTCTGATATAGCAGTATTAAAAATAGCAAAAAAATATGTAGTTCAAGTAGCAGAAATAGGAAAAACAAAAAAAATGCGTGTTGGAGATACTACATTTGCAGTAGGTACTCCTCTTGATGCTAAAGCATACTCTTGGTCAGTCACCAGAGGAATTTTATCTGGAAAAGATAGAGTAGTTTCAAGCGGAAGTAGTTACATGACTGTACTTCAAACAGATACTCCAATTAATTCAGGTAACAGTGGAGGACCACTTTGTAATGCTAACGGAGAAGTTATAGGAATTACAAACATGAAACTTGCATCAGATCAAATAGAAGGAATGGGATTTGCTATTCCAATTGAAACTGCAATAAATTATGCTGATAATTTTATCGAAGGAAACGATGTAAGACATCCTTATATAGGAGTAGCCATTTATGATGGCAGAGAATCATTCTTCTCAAACGAAACATATGTCGTTATTGAAAGTGTAGAAAAAGACTCTCCAGCAGATAAAGCTGGTCTAAAAGCTGGTGATGTAATAGAAGAAATAGAAGGTGAAGATATAGAAAATTCCTCATATTTCAAATATAAATTATATAGTTACAAGATTGGAGATACTGTAAAAATAAAAATAGAAAGAAATGGAAAAGAAAAAGTATTTAAAGTAAAACTTGAATCAAATTCAAAAGAAGCATAAAAAAGAGGTGATAATATAAAAATAAACTATAAAAACTTAAATAAACTTACTAAAATATTATTAGATAATATCAAATCAGAATTTAAAAACAACAATGAGAAACTAGCACTATTTTATATAAATATAGATAATAAAAAATATTATTATTCTTATAATAAAGTTAATAACGATATAAAAGATTTATATGATTGTTACAAAATTGTTAACTATAAAAAAGCTAAAAGGCTTCTAAAAGAACAGCTTCAAACAAGTTAAGCACTTTTTAGTGCTTTTTTTTTAGTCCTATGATATACTAAAAAAGGTGATACTATGAAAAGATTCATTCCAAATATGTATAAAAAAAGTATTTTTGAAATAAATTATAAAAAATTAAAACAACAAAACATAAAAGTTCTTTTATTTGATTTTGATAACACAATAATAGAAAAAGGAAACAACATAGTAAACAAAAAAACTATTACTTTATTTAACAAACTAAAAAAAGATTTTCTAATCTATGTAGTATCAAACAGTCTAAATACAAATAAACTAAATATAGTATGTAAAAAACTAGAAATTCCATATATTGGAGATAGTAGAAAACCATTCAAAAAAGGTTATAAAAGTCTTTCCTTTAAACACATAAAAAATAATCAAATAGCAATGATCGGAGATCAATTAATGACAGATGTCTGGGGTGCTAATAGAATGGGCTACATTTCTGTTTTGATAGATCCAATGACAAATAACGAACTAATTTGGACAAAACTAACAAGAGTTTTAGAAAAAATAATATTCAAAATAAACAATAAAAAAATAGAAAGAGGTAATTACTATGATTAAATATTGCAAAGGATGTGGAATAAGATTACAAGACAATAATGTTTTACTTCCAGGATATACAAATGATATAACTAAAGATCTATGTAAAAGATGTTTTAGATTAAAAAACTATGGAGAATATGAAGTTGTTACTAAATCAAATGACGAATACTTAGAAATAATAAAAGGAGTCGGAGCCACTAAATCATTAGTTTTATATGTAGTAGATTTAATATCTCTTCCAAATCATTTAGAGAACATTAAAGAGTATTTAAAAAATAACAAAGTAATACTAATTCTTAACAAAAAAGATATGCTTCCTCTTTCAGTAAGTGATAAAAAAATACTTGATTACATAGATAATAATTATGAAAACGTTTTTATAGATAAAATTGTAATAAGTGCCAACAAAAACTATAATCTTGACTCATTAATGAGATTAATAAGAAAACATAGAATTTATAAAAATGTATATGTAGTAGGAAACACCAATGCTGGAAAAAGCACTTTAATAAATAAACTTATTGAGAATTATTCAGTTGATACATCATTAATTACAATTTCAAGTATGCCTTCAACTACATTAGATGAAATAAAAATACCATTCAAAGACTTCTACTTAATAGATACACCTGGTTTAGTAGATAGACATAGCATTGTTAACTATATAAAAAATGATACAATAAAAAAACTATCTTCTCATAAAGAAATAAAACCAAGAACTTATCAAATAAAAAAAGGACAAGCTTTAGTTTTTGAGGATTTCTTAAGAATAGATTATGTAGAAGGCGAAAAAAATAGTTTCACTGCTTTTGTATCAAACAATGTAAATATAAAAAGGATAAATGGAAAAAGACATAATAATTTACAAGAATTATCAAGAAAAGAAATAGATTTAAAATATCATGAAGATATAGTAATAAATGGCTTTGGATTTATAAAAACGGTTCTAGAAGGCAAAGTACATGTTTACGTAGACAAAGATGTTGAAGTATTTACAAGAAAATCAATGATATAATAAAAAATAACTTTTAGATTTTGTTCTAAAAGTTATTTTTTATAAAAACTATTTTATAAATCCGGCAGCTTCTATTTTAGATTTAATTTTTGCCTTAGTTTGTTCACCTTGTATTCTTATCAAACTTTCGTTTCCATCTTCAAAAAATAACACAGTAGGAGTTCCTTCTACATCAAAAAGTTCTGAATAAGTATCATTTTCTTCATCACTTAAATTACTTAAGTTTAAACTATATGCTTCAATATCGTTTTGACTTAAAACACTAATAAAATCAGGAGTAAAAGCTTTACAATGTTCACAATCAGTTTGCTTTATATATAAAATAAAACTATCCTTATTATCAATTTTATTAACGACCTCATCCAAACCTATATCATGTATATATTTTTCTTCATCTTCAGAAAAAACAAAACAAACTACCACTAAAGCAATAATTATTGAAATAAACAAAACTAACCATTTATGTTTTTTAATCATTTTTACACCTCGATTAAAATAATAACACATTTAAAGAAGAAAATAAATATTTCTTTACATTAAATTTAAATATGTTTATAATAAAAATAGTTTTGAAGGAGGAACTTTATGGAAAAAACAAAGTATTATAGAGTAGAGATTCCTGGCATGATATATGGAGAAGATTATAAATTAGAACTTCCAAATGTTATAGAACGTAAACTTTTAAAAAAAGATCAAAATGGAGAAACTTTTTCATCTATCGACTATATCAACACACCGGTATATGCAAAACTAATAGATGGTAACTTATATGAACTAATAACAGGAGAGTTAATAAGAACAAATAGCTTGTCTAAAAAAACTATTTGTCAAGAACCAGAATTAGTAGCATTAAATATTGAAGAGGTTTCTGCTAATAGAGTAATTGGAGATTTAATACAAATAAAAAAAGAAGATATTGACCGCTACATACAGCAACTAGAGAACTTAAAAAAGGTTTGTTTAAATGTTTATAGAAAAGGTTCTAGAGAAATGAAGAAAATAACAGAAATACAAGAATATGGGTACTATTTATTTAAAGACATAATAGAAGAATATAAAAATGAATTGATAATAGAAAATAATAAGAAAAAAATATAGAAAAACGATAAAACGATAAACGATCACATATTATTAATTGACATAAAACTAAAAATATGGTATAATTTGCAATTAGTTGGGGTGGTATTATGGATTCATTTTGCGCCGATAGTGCTAGTGCTTGGAAGTTTATTGGTGAAATTGTATACATCATAAGAATAGTCATACCAGTAATCATAATTTTGCTAGGAACAATAGATTTAGGTAAAGCTGTACTTGCAGGAGAAGATAAAAAAATAAAAGAAGCACAAAAAGCTTTTATCAAAAGATTAATATATGGAGTAGCAGTATTTTTTATATTTACATTTGTCAAGATTGTTTTTGGCCTTTTAGGAGTAGAAACTGATCAAGGTGACACAAAAATATGTTGGGATTGTGCTACAAAACCGCATAATAAAAGCTGTTTAAAGTATGTTGAAGATAAAGAAAAACAAGAATCAATTCAAGATAATGACAATAAAGACGACCTAAAAGAAAAAGAAGAAATATAATTTAAAAAAATAGTTTGACAATATGTCAATATAATAGTATTATAATATTAGATATTAAGTAGAAGGAGAGATATAAATTATGGATATAAGTTTTGTTCAAGTTTTAGCAGATTTTTGTACAGATTCAAAACCACTTTGGAGACTAATAGGTAATATAGTAAATATTTTGCAAATCGCTATACCAGTAATTATAATTTTACTAGGAACAATAGATTTAGGTAAAGCTGTAATGGCCGGAGAAGATAAGAAGATAAAAGAAGCGCAAAAAGCTCTTCTTATGAGACTTATTTATGGTGTAGCAATATTCTTTGTTGTTATGATTGTTCAAATAGTCTTCGGTTTAGTTGCAGATCAAGGAGCTAATACTGGATCGGCTTGCTTTGAATGCGTTGCACATCCAGGAAAGTGCTAGTTTAAAAAAGAAAATAAAAAAAGTAAAAACTTATTGTTTAGTGCTTTTTTTTTTGTTATAATAAATACGTATAATCTATTGAGAGGTGTTAATTATGATATCTATGTTACTAGATTCAATGAATATATTGGTTGCAAGTACAGATTGTAGTGTTTTAGGTGAAAAATTCACAGAAATTTTGAATGAAGTGTTTAATTGGATTCAATTAATAGTACCAACTTTAGTCATTGTCTTATGTAGTGTTGATTGTGCAAATGCAGTTATCAGTCAAGATGAAAAAGCTATAAGTGGAACAACAAACAAAATAATAAAAAGAGTTGTTATAGGAGTAGCAATATTTTTTGTTCCTATGCTTTTAAATATATTGCTTAAACTTGCAGGAATAGCAACAGGAACTTGTGGAATAGGTGGTTAGAATATGGTTCAAATATTAGGATTTTGGTCTTCGATTGAATTTGGTATAATAAATGGCATATATTCGCTTGTTATTAAAGTTTACGATATTATGGAAAAAATTTTAAAAGATAATGCGATGGATATGTCAAAATTTGAAAGTATTGCAACAACTTTGTATGTCTTAGCTGGAGTGTTTATATTATTTAAAGTTGTAATTGCCATGATACAAATGATTTTAAACCCTGACTTAGTTACAGATAAACAAGCAGGAGCAGGTAAACTTATAACAAGGATAGTCACATGTTTGATTATGTTAATTGCTTTTTCTCCTAATGGTTTTCTATTCGGTTATGAAGGGTTATTTAGCAGGATAGAAAAAGCAGTTCTTGCGGATGATGGCTTAATTAACAATATAATTAACGTTGACCTCAGTGATCAGAGTTCATCTTCTTCAGGTAGTACCCATGATGGTAGTTCAGGCAATTTTGCTAGTTCTAGCTCAAGTAGTTTTCTAATTGAAAATGTATATGCTGCTACTAAGGTTAATTGTTATTATTATAGAATTTCAAGTATTGAGAATAATTATGCTGATGCAGATGCACATGGTAATGAAAGAAAAAAAATAAAAGTAGACAAAATATACAAGATTAGTTATTATTATGATCCTAGTAAAACAACAATTTCTAATGAAGGCTTAACAAAAGCTGGAAACTCAAAAATGGTTTATTATAAACAACGTTCTGGTGTAATAGGAGGTTCTGCAAACTGTTCAACATCAAATTGTGCAGAATATAGCCACTTGGAATATCCTCCTATACAAATGAAAGAATATTATTTCAGAAACATAGAAGATAAAATTAAAGATGGAAAATGTCCTGGTAGTTTAACATGGAATAAAAATGACAAAAAATGGGAAGCAAAAATCGGTGGAGCCGATGACCTTGCAACAGGATTACGAGGAGGAACTAGCTCATTAAGTAATTTAAAAGATAAACTAAAAAAACTTTCTGTTGATGTAGCTGGATTTGATTCTGGAGGTAATTCATTTGTTGACTCAAGTAATGGAAGAAGTAAACCAACAGGAGATGACTACTTATTTTTTACCCCTGTTAGCGACAACGCAATAAAATTTGGTCAAGCTACAGCTAGTAGTCTTCAAGAGTGTGTTCCCTCAGCACAATCAGACTGTATTAAATATCAAAAAGATATGTTCGAAACAAAATCCGCTAATAAAGAAATTGTAAATTTAATTGACCAAGAAAATTTAGAAGTAAGCTTTATTTTCTCTGTAATAGCTGGAATAGGTTTAATCATATACTTACTATTTCTGTGTGTTGAAATAATTATTCGTAGGTTAAAATTATTCTTTTTAGAAGTTTTAGCTCCTATTCCGATAATAAGTTATGTTGACCCGAAAGACAAAACATTTAGTACATGGATTAAGATGTATATTTCCACTTATTTGGATTTGTTTATAAAACTAATTGCCATAAAAATAGCAATAGAACTTGTTGCAACAGTTTCTAATGAATTTTGGTCTACAGGTAATATAGAAGCAGGAATAATTGGTGGAGTTTTGATTAAATTTTTCTATATCGTAGCAATACTAGCATTTGCCAAAATATTACCTACTATGATATCTAAAATATTTAACCTTGACTCTATGGGAGGCTCATTCAAAGATATTATGGGTATGGCTAAAGGTGCTGCTGGATTTGGAGCAGGAGCAGCACTTGGAGCAGGAGCTGGTTTAGTAACTGGATTTGCCGCAGCGGCTAAAGCTCCTGGTATGAAAAACAAATTATTAGCAGGAGCAGGCGCTATAGGAAGTGGAATGAGTGGCTTAGCAAAGGGGGCTGGATCCGGTTCTAAAGGCAATATTTTTGGTGGCGCTAAAGATGTTGCTGCCCTAAATTCTAAAAGGAGATCATTATATGCTGGTGGAATTACTGCAATGGATATGTTAAAAGGTGCAACTTTGGGAAGAGTAAGCATGGATGCGGCTTCTCGCACGGATAGAAAACTAGAAAAAGAACAATTAAGAGCAGATAGTTTAGTAAGTGGAGGAGAAGTTTTTGATAAAATGAAATCTAATGCAAAAGATACAAAATTGTATCAAAACTTAGCTGGTTATAAAGATGCATCAGGCAATTCTTTATTGAATGCGAATGAACAATCTAAATTAGCTGATATTATAACTCAAGGTAGTTTGATGGGTGAAGAAAGTGGAACTGATTATATAAGAGAACAAATTTCTTCTTCTTTTGGTGAAAAGGGTAATCAATTATTATCTGTTCATGGAAATAATGATTTGTATGAGGCAAAAGAAGCAGGTAATATTCAAAGAGCGTATAAAGAATATTCTAGTTTTATATCCAATAATGGTGATGTTAAAGAAGTTCTTGCTGATACTGATTATTTAGTAAATAAATTAGGATTAACTGAAGATGATTTAAGACTTCTCGATTCAAATGATATTGAACATGCTAATGCTAGAACTAAATTACAGAATAAAGTATTGAATGAAACTAGTAATAATATTAAAACAGACATTTCTATTCAAAAAGGACAACCTGGTTATAAGGCTTCAGCTGCAGTTCGAGATCAAGGAAAAAATAATAGTTGATATTTTGTGTCAACCTGGTTTATGTACTGATTATTATTTAAGAAGAAATTTAAATATAATTAATAAAAAGGAAGTGATACTACATGGATTACAATTATTTAGTACCTGCTAATAGTAAAAAACAAGGT
>CAYVXN010000038.1:7241-9332 GCA_964455135.1 uncultured Mycoplasma sp. | reverse complement strand
GGACATTTATAATGAAACAAATCAAAATAAATGATATAAAAAGTTTAGCACATACGAAAGTGGAACTCTAAAATATCATGTGGTATTTGCTCTAAAGTATAGAAGAAAAGTCTTTTACGTAAGTAAAAGGTTGGAAATTGGACAAATATTGAGGCAATTATGTGAATGGAAAGGAATAACAATAATTGAGGCAGAAGTATGTCCAGACCATATACATATGCTGATAGAAATACCACCGAAATACTCAGTATCATCAGTGATGTTTTTTTAAAAGGAAAAAGCAGTTTGATGATATATCAAAGATGGGCGAATATGCGATATCAATATAGAAATAGAGAGTTTTGGTGTAGAGGGTATTATGTAGATACGATAGGAAAAAATACAAAGAAAATAAAAGAGTATATAGCAAATCAATTGAAAGAAGATCAATTAAGCGGGCAAATGACAATGGAAGATTTTGACCCTTTTAAAGGGTAGCTAGTAAAGAATGCGACTGACAGTCGTAAACAGGCCACTTTAGTGGAGGCTAGTTGTATAGCCTTTTAGGCGAAAATGAAAAACCACCAGCTAAGCTGGTGGATATTTATTTGTGATTTTAAAGTTTGATGAATTTTTTATTTTGTTTTCATCTTTATGCATTTTGACTTATGTGTTACAATGATTATATATTTATAGTGTAGTGAGGTAATAATATGAATGATCAAGTAAATCAAAATATGAAAAAACATAATCTTTGTCTTTCTAAATATGCTTGTTTTGATGATGATGCTAAAAGAATGTTTCCTATAGATGAAGATTTTAGAACTCCTTTTTTTAGGGATATTGATAAGATAATTTATTCTTTATCTTATATTCGTTATATTGATAAGACACAAGTTTTTTCTGATAGTGATAATGATATGATAAGTAAGAGGATGACTCATGTTCAAATGGTTAGTAAGATTGCTAGAACTATTGGTAGGGCACTAAATTTAAATGAAGACTTAATCGAGGCTGCTAGTCTTGGACATGATTTAGGACATGTTCCTTTTGGACATGTTGGAGAAAGTATTTTAAATAAAATTAGTTTAAGGTATGGCGAAGGTTATTTTAATCATAATGTTCAAAGTGTTAGAACTCTCATGAATATTGAAAATTGTGGTAAGGGTAATAATATTACTATTCAAGTTTTGGATGCTATTTTTTGTCATAATGGAGAAATGCTTGAAGGATGCTATAAACCTGTCTCTAAGAGTTTAGATGAGTTTTTACTAGAGTATGAGAAAAGTTATGGTGATAAGGATATTTTGAAAAATGTAAGACCTATGACTTTAGAGGGGTGTGTTGTTAGAATTAGTGATATTATAGCTTACATTGGTAAGGATATAGATGATGCGGTTAGACTTGGGAAAATAAAAAAGGAAGATATTCCTAAAGATATTTCTTCTGTTTTTGGAACTTCTAATTCTAGTATTGTTGATATTATTGTTAAAGATATTATAAATAATAGTATTGAGAAAGATTATATTAAAATTTCTGATAATATTTATAAAGCTTTAAATGAACTTATTTCTTTTAATTATGAAAATATATATTTAAAAGCTAATACTAAGGAACAGCTTGACTATTATGAAAAAATGTTTAATGAACTTTTTGATCTTTATTATGATCATGTGGAAAATGAAAAGTTTTCTGAAGATATTTTTACTCTTTTTTTAAATGGAATGAGTGATAATTATAAGGAGTGTTCTAGTGCTAGGAAAGTTATTGATTATATTGCTGGTATGACTGATGCATTTTTTATTAGTCAGTATAATAAGTATTTTGGATAGATGTTACTTTTGTTAATATCTTTTTTTGTTTTTTATATTGACATATACCCCGGTAGGGTATATAATTTTTTTGATGTATGTTAGGAGGAATGTTATGATTAAAGAAAGTGATGGATGTAAAGGATTGGTACATCGAAGCGACGATGTAAAGCATGATTATGTTAAAAGGCTTAATAGGATTGAGGGACAAGTTAGGGGAATTAGTAAAATGATTTGTGAAGATCGCTATTGTGGCGATATTATGGTTCAAATTTCTGCGGTTAATAATGCTATGAAAAGT
>CAYVXN010000038.1:0-7141 GCA_964455135.1 uncultured Mycoplasma sp. | reverse complement strand
ATGATAATATTTCTGTTTCAGAGATTAATAAGTTGATAAAAAAGGTTGAGCCTTCTAGTTATGTTACTTCTTCTGATGATGTGCATAAGGAGTATCATGTTTCTATTTTAGTTATTGCTCTTTTATTTGCAGTTTTTGGTATTTATTTTGATTTACCCTCAGTTTTTAAATTTGTTTTAATTGGTATTTCTTATGTTCTTCTTCTTTATAGACCTTTTGTTAATGCTGTTTTAATGCTTGTTAGGAGTCATTCTATAAATGAAAATGCTCTTATTTGTATTTCTTGTATTGGTGCTGTTTGTGTTTCTCAGGTTATGGAAGGCGTGATGGTTGTTTTTCTTTATACTTTGGGTAAGATTTTGGAAGAAAAAGCTATTAATAATACAAGGGGTTCTGTTAAGGATTTATTGGAAATAAAGCAGGATTATGCTAATGTAAAAATAGGTGATTCTATTAAAAAAATCGATGCTTTGGATGTTAAAGTTGGAGATATTTTAGTTGTTAAAAAAGGAGAAAAGATTCCAGTTGATGGGATTTTACATGATGGTAGTGCTAAACTTGATATGTCTTCGCTTACTGGGGAGTCTCATTTATATGAAGCATCTAAAGGTGATAAAGTTCTTTCGGGTTCAGTTAATCAAGGCGATGTTTTATTAGTTTGTGCTACTGAAATTTATGAAAATTCTACAGTTGCAAGGATTTTAGATCTTACTATGAATGCTGGTGATAAGAAAGCTAAGACGGAAACTTTTGTTACTAAGTTTAGTAAGGTATATACTCCGATTGTTCTTGTTTTAGCTATTCTTACTACTTTTTTACTTCCTGTTTTTGGAGTTTCTTTTGATGATGCTTTGTATAGAGGACTTACTTTTTTAGTTATTGCTTGTCCTTGTGCTATTGCAATATCTGTTCCTCTTTCTTATTTTACTGGAATTGGGGCTCTTTCTAAGAAAGGAATTTTGGTTAAAGGAAGTAATTATTTGGATAATTTAAATCATTTGAAAAGAATTATTTTTGATAAGACAGGTACTCTTACTACTGGATCTTTTGAAGTTTCTGATATTGAGATTTTGAATTCTAATTATGATAAAAATGAGATTATTAAAATAATTGCTCATGGTGAAGCTTTGTCTGATCATCCGATTGCTAAGTCTATTTTAAATATTTATGATGGTGAAATTGATACTAGTAAGCTTGAGAATTTTAAAGAAATTTCTGGGAAAGGAATTAGTTATAAGTTTTTGGGTAAGAATGTAAAGATTGGGACAAAGAAAATTTGTAAAGATTGTAAAATTGATACTAGTTTACATGTTAATATAGATGGCGCGCATGTTGCTTCAGTTATACTTAGTGATGGTATTAAAAGTAGTGCTTTTGAAGTAATATCTAATCTTAGAAAACTTGGTATAAAAACTTTGATGTTTACAGGAGATCACAAGAATTCTGCACTTGATGTTTTTGAAAAGCTTAAGCTAGATGATGTAAAGTATGAAATGCTTCCTGAAGATAAGTTTAACGAATACGAAAAAGTTTCTAGTGATGGAGAACTTACTGCTTTTGTGGGTGATGGTATTAATGATGCTCCTGTTTTGAAAAGATCAGATATTGGTATTAGTATGGGTTCTTTGGGTGCTCCTGCGGCGATTGAAGCTTCTGATGTTGTAGTAATGGGAGATGATTTAACAAAAATTGTTACTGGTATTGATATTTCTAAATATACAAATTATATAATTAAACAAAATCTTGTGTTTGCTATTGGAGTTAAAGTTATTATACTTATTTTGAGTGTTTTTGGTCTTACTACTATGTGGTTTGCAGTTTTTGCAGATACAGGAGTAACTCTTATTACGATACTTAATACTCTTAGGATTAGAAATAAGTTTAAGTAATCAGAATTTATTATTTTTGATTACTTTTATTTTGTTTTTATAGTCTTTTTTTATTTCTGTGACAAAAATAGATTCATTTTTTAGAGGTGTTAGAAGATAACTTGTATTTTTAGTTCTTGTTATTGCTACATAGAATAGTCTTCTTTCTTCAGCGTAAGGATAGTTATCTTCTTTTTGTGATACGTGTTTTAGTACTTGGTGATCTGTTATTTTGTTTGGAAATCCTAGTTTGTTATTTGTAAGATTTATTATAATGACATTTTCTTCTTCTAAACCTTTGGAGCGGTGTACTGTTAAATAAGTCATTTTTATATCTTTGTTTTTGTTATAGATTAGCTTTTCTTTGTTTAAGGTAAATAGATTAGTATTTGTTAGTTTGTTTGCATCAAAATTGTTTCTTCCTAAGATTAAAATAGGCTTATTTGTTTTTTTATGAATATGCTCTATTAGGCTTATAAAAGTTTTTATAAAGTTTTTGTAGTAGACTATTTTAAGGGGATAGTTTTTATGTTTTGCTGATTTTAAGTCTTTTTTTAACTGGTTTTTGTTTTTCATGATGAAATTTCCTGCGATGTTTATTAGTTCTTGACTGTTTCTGTAAGTGTTTTCAATTTTTAGAATTTCACTATCTTTGAAAAGTGTTTTGAATTCTAGGAAAAGGGTTAAATCACAACCAGTAAAACGATATATTGACTGGAAATCATCTCCGACTACTAAAAGAGAGGCATTTGTTTTTTTGAGTATGGCTTTTATGAGATTAAATCTTACTTTTGAGGTGTCTTGGAATTCATCTATGATTATGTATTTTATTTTATTTTTAAAACCATATCTTTCTACGTGTTTGGTGGCTAAAGATATCATATCACTAAAGTCTAACTCTTTTTTTGACTCTAGTTCTTTTTGATAGATGCTAAATATATAGTAGGTTAGAATTATGAAATTTTGGTATTTTTTGTTTTTTTCATTTTTTAAAAAGTTAATGAATTCTGTGCTTGGATAGTCGTTTGCTTTAAAGAGGTTGATGAATTTTTCTATTAGATTTTTTAAGTTTTCTAGGTCTTTTTTGGGAATGTTTTGGTATTTTTTTTGAAAATTATATTTGCTGTATTTGATATTTAAAAATGAAAGAGTTCTTTTTTTATTCTCTGGTGTTTGGTTAATTAGTGATATGAAGTATTCATTTATTATGTATGATAAGGTATCTGTGCTTGAAATTTGATATTTTTTGTTTTTTAGAACTTCTAAACCTAGTTTGTGAAATGTATAGCAAGGGATGTTGTAATTATAGTTTTCTTTTAATTTGTTTTTTAAGTTATTTGTTGCTTCGTTAGTAAAGGAGATGCAGACTATTTCGTCTTCTTTTAAATCTTTTATTTCTATTAAATATCTTATTTTGCCTATTATTGTTAGAGTTTTGCCTGATCCTGCTCCGGCTGAGACTAAAAGATGTTTTTTGTTTGATGTTACTACTTTTCTTTGAGCATAATCTAGAGGGAATCCATTTATGTTATTTAAAAGTTTATCTGTTTTTGTTTCCATATTTTTAGATTATAGATTAGTTATGTTTTTGTTGCAAATTGGTAATTTTTATGTTTGAAATTGATTTTTTTTGTAATTTTTCTTTTGATAGTGTCTTTTTATAGTGATTTTTATAATTTTCTTTGTTTTTGTTTTTAATTTTTAGAATTATTGCTTTTAATATTTATGTTTTTAATGGTTAATTGTGCTATAATTGATTAGAGGTGTTTATTTATGAAAAAGATGTTAACAGGACTTCAACCTACTGGAGTTATTACTCTTGGTAATTATATTGGTGCGATTAAACAAATGGTTAAGTATCAAGATGAGTATGAGAGTTATATTTTTATTGCGGATTTACATTCAATTACTGTTCCTCAGGATCCAAAGGAACTTCATAATAATATTAGAAGTTTAGTTGCTCTTTATTTAGCATGCGGTATTGATCCTTATAAAAATGTTATTTTTGTTCAATCTGAGAATGAATATCATGCTAATATTTCATGGCTTTTGGAATGTAATACTTATTTTGGTGAACTTTCTCGTATGACTCAGTTTAAGGATAAGAGTAAGAAAAATGCAAATTTTTCTGCGGGACTTTTTACATATCCAGTTTTAATGGCTAGTGACATTTTGGCTTATGATGTTGATTATGTTCCTGTTGGAATTGATCAAAAGCAACATGTTGAAATAGCTCGTGATATTGCTATTCGTTTTAATAAGAAGTTTGGTGATACTTTTAAAGTTCCTGATGTTATGATTAGTGATAGTGGTACTAAAATTATGGATTTAGTTGATCCTTTGAAGAAAATGAGTAAATCTAGTGAAAATCCTAAAGGTGTTATAAGACTTTTGGATGATATTAGTTCTATTAGAAAAAAAATAATGAGTGCTACTACAGATAGTGAAATGTGTGTTAAATTTGATATGGAAAATAAACCTGGAATATCTAATTTAATTAATATTTATAGTGCTATTACTGGTAAAAGTATTAAAGAAATAGAAGATGAATTTAAGAATTCAAATTATGGCAGTTTTAAAAGTAAGGTCTCAGATGCTATATGTGAGGAAGTTTCTAAAATACAAGAACGTTATAATGAAATAATAGAAAGTGATGAACTTGATGAAATTCTTGATAAGGGCATTTCTAAGACAAGAGAAATTGCTAAAGCTAAGTATGAACTTATGAAAGATAGAATGGGACTTGGTAGATAATGAATTTTGATGATGTTGTTTTAAATCGTCGTAGCATAAGAAAATATCTTGATGAAGATGTTTCTTCAGATGATTTATATAAGATAATACAATTTGGTATTTATGCTCCTTCTGCTCATAATAGGCAACCTTGGAAAGTTAAGATTCTTAAAGGTGATAAAAAGAATTTAGTTGCAGATGCTCTTTTTGCTAAAGCTAGTTTGGACTCTAGTATTAGTAATACTGCAAGAATTATAAAGGAAGCCCCTGTTTTAATTGTGGTATTTTATGATAAAGGTGATGGAAGACGTGATAATGATATGTTATCTATTGGGGCTTTTATAGAAAATATGCATTTAAAGTGCACTGAAATGGGGTATGGCTCTTTGTGGATTGCTAATACTAATTATGTTAAAGAAGAAATTAGTGAAATTACAGGTATTTCTTTGGAATGTGTTTCTTCGCTTGCGGTTGGTAAGTCTTTGGAAACTCCTAAAATGAGACCTAGGAAAAGTTTAGAAGAAATTATGGTTAAATAGTTTCTTTTTTTTGCTTTTTTTTGTTATACTATAGTGGTATGTATTTATGTTAATTGCAGGAGGATGTTTTGATGTATAAATCTTTTTTTGAAAGAAATAAATTTAAATTGTTATTACTATTTTTTTTAGTTATGGTTCTTTTTTTGGTTATTTTAGTGGGATATTGTATTTGTTCTTTGGTGAGAGATTCTAAAATTATTTTTGATAATAAAGATGAAGACTCTTATGTTTCTATTTCTTATGTTGGTGATTTAATTTTGTTAAAAGATCAAGTTAAATATTCTTATGATTCAGTTTTGAAAGAGTATAATTTTGATTATATGTTTGAAAAAACTAAAAAATATTTTTCGAATTCTAATTATACAATTGGAGTATTTGAAGGTCCTGTTTCAAATTCTAAAATGGGATATTCTACTAGTAATTATGGTGATGGGAATAAATTGTATTTAGGTTTTCCAACTGAATTTGCAGATGCTGTTAAAGCTTCGGGAATTGATTTTGTTAGTACTGCCAATAATCATTTGATGGATAAAGGTAAAAAAGGTGTTTTTAACACAATAGATTATTTAGATAAGATAGGTCTTGATCATACTGGTTCTTATAAAAATGCTATAGATAAAAGTAAAGTTAAGATTATTAATGTTAAAGGTGTAAAAATAGCAGTTTTATCTTATACTGTTAGTTCTAATTATTATGATAGTGATTATTTTATTTATGATGAACCTAATTTGACTAGTGTACTTGTTTCGAAAAAAGATAAAAATTTTGAAAAAGTTAGAGATATGGTTCGAAGAGATTTTGAACTTGCAAAAAAAAGTTCTGCTGATTTGATACTTGTTATGCCTCACATGGGTACTCAATTTATACATGTGACTAATGAATTTCAAGATTTATGGAATGATATTTTTGTTTCGTATGGAGCAGACATTATTTTGGGTGATCATTCACATGCAACGCAACCTGTATTATTTGATGGTGATACTCTTATTGTTAATTGTCCAGGTAATTTTGCTAACTCTTATGTTAAAGATGATGGAGATGCTACTTCTATTGTGGAATTTTATATAAATAAGAATACAAAAAAAGTTGATAAAGCTAGTGTTGTTCCTATGTATACTAGGGAAGTTTCAAAAGGAAAATATCAAGCAGTACCAATTTATGATATTTATGAAGATAATAGTTTTTATACTAGTTTTAATGATAAAGAGCTTAAAAGAATTAATGAGGTTCAAGAAGTTGTTACTTCTTCGATGATAGGTCAAAAAGTTGATATTTCTCAGCTTCAAAAAAGATATTTTGTCTATAAAAATGAAAATGTTGATTTTGATTTGTCTTCTGTTTTAGAAGAAAGTAGTTTTAAAAAGTATTTAGATAAAGCTTCATCTGTTTCTTTTATTGGAGATAGTATTACAAGTGGTGTTAGTGTTAATAATAGTCATGGTTGGTATGAACCTATTATGGAGTTATATCCTGATATTAGTGTTGATAATATTTCACATGGTGGTTATACTACTAAAGATGTAATTAATAGGCTTTCTTCTAAAATTAAAGAAAGTGATTCTGATGTTTATTTCATTGCTTTAGGAGTTAATGATATTAGATATAGAGATGAGAAAAAATGTTCTATGGATAGTGATGAATATATTAAGAATATAGATAAAATAGTTAATTTAATTGAAAATAAAGAAGCTAAAATTGTGCTTATTGCACCATGGTATAGTTTAATTAATGATAGTATTTCTAGAATTAGTTTTAAGGAAAAAAATGAACTTGTTGATGAGTATTCTTCTGCTCTTGAAAGTTATGCTTTGGATAATGGTTTTATTTATATTGATGCAAATAATTATATTGAGAAATTTCTTGCTTTTCATAATGCTTTTGATTATTATGTTGATTATATTCATCCGAATAGTAGCAAAGGTATTAAACTTTATAGTTATGCTGTTGTTTATGATAGTATTAAGAAATAGTTTTGATAATTATTTCTTTTTATTTGCATAA
>CAYVXN010000037.1:0-9576 GCA_964455135.1 uncultured Mycoplasma sp. | reverse complement strand
ATATCTGAATGTACAGGTCTTTCTAAAGAAGAAATAGAAGAACTTAAATGAGAACTTAAGTTCTTCTATTTTTTAATTTTAAGGATTGACTTTAACAGGAATTTACTTGTTTCTTTTTTTTTGGTATAATGTACTAGTACTTAAGGAGGAAGAGAAATGGATAAATTATCTAGAGAAGAAGTATTACATGTTGCAGAACTTGGAAGACTTAAATTAAATGAAGAAGAAATAGATAAGTTTTCTTATCAACTTAAATCTTTGTTTAATGAAATTGATAAGATTAATGAAATAGATTTAGAGGTTAATGATACATTAATAAGTCCATCTGATATTGATTGTAAGTTATCTAGTGATGAGGGTATTGTTTTTGAAAATCCTAAGGTTTTTATTGATAATGCTCCGAAGAAATTTGATAGTTTTATAGAGATAGGTGGTGTGTTTAATGAATAATTACTTAGATTTATCTATAAATGAAATTCATGACTTGTTAGTTAAAAAGATTATTAAACCAATTGATTTAGTAAATGAAGCTTTTACTAGGATTGATAATGATGATCTTAACTGTTTTATAACTCTTGATAAAGAAGGTGCTATTAATAGGGCTAAATCTTTAGAAAATGAAGTTCCTGATAATATTTTATGGGGAATTCCTATTGCTTTAAAGGATAATATTATGACTAAAGGAATTAGAACTACTGCAGGATCTAAAATGCTTTGTGATTTTGTTCCTGTATATTCTGCTCATGTTGTTGATTTAATAAATAAAAAAGGTATGATTATTGTTGGTAAACTTAATATGGATGAGTTTGCTATGGGTTCTTCTAATCAAACTAGTTTTTTTGGCCCTGTTAAAAATCCTTGGAACAAATCATTAGTTTCAGGAGGATCTTCTGGTGGGAGTGCAGCTTCTATTTCTTCTAGATTAGTTCCTTTTACTTTAGGTTCAGATACTGGAGGGTCTATTCGTCAACCATCTGCTTTTTGTGGTACTGTTGGGCTTAAACCTACTTATGGTAGGGTATCACGTTATGGTCTTATTGCTTTTGCATCTAGCCTAGATCAAATAGGTCCGATTACTCGTAATGTATTAGATAATGCTCTTTTATTAAATATTTTATGTTCTAAAGATGAAAGGGATCTAACTCAAATAGGTAAAGAAGAAGATTTTACTAGTTTAATCGGAAAAGATATTTCTGGTATGAAAATTGCTATTCCAAGTTTTTATGTTAGTGATGTTATTGATAAAGAAATACTTGATAAGTTTAATAGTATTAAGAGTTTATTAGAGGAAAAAGGATGTTTTTTTGATGTTGTAGATATTCCTTACATTGATTATGCAGTTCCTTTGTATCAAGTTATAGCACTTGGAGAAGCTAGTTCTAATTTAGCGCGTTTTGATGGAATAAAATATGGCTATAGTACTGGTGAGTTTTCTAATACTGATGAGTTTTATTCTCTTACTAGAAGTGAAGGTTTTGGAGATGAAGTAAAACGTCGTATTATGATTGGTTCATTTATGTTAAGTGGGGAAAATGTTTCAGAGTATTATACTAAAGCTCTTAAGATAAGAAAAAGTATTGCTTTAGAATTTGAAAAGGTATTTGATAAATATGATTTAGTGATTGGCCCTACTACTACTTGTCTTCCATATGAAATAGGAGACTTGCTAGATGATCCTAATAAGTCTTTTGTTGATGATATTTTATCAATTCCTGTTAATATGGCAGGTCTTCCAGGTCTTTCTATGCCAATAGGGTTTTCTAAAGATCATCTTCCAATTGGAATGCAAATAATTGGAAATAAGTGGGATGAAAAAACAATTTATAAGTTAGCGTCTTTTATTGAAAAAGAACTTAATTTAAATTTAAATCCAGGAGGGGATAATCATGAATAATTATAAACCTACGATAGGAATAGAAATTCATTTAGAATTAAAGACAAATGCTAAAGCATTTTCTCTTTCTCCTAATAACTATAATTCTAGTCCTAATACTAATATTAATGAA
This sequence comes from uncultured Mycoplasma sp., assembly GCA_964455135.1. Taxonomy (GTDB): domain Bacteria; phylum Bacillota_I; class Bacilli_A; order RF39; family UBA660; genus UMGS1449. The sequence continues at coordinate 7,570 of CAYVXN010000037.1, read as the reverse complement.
ATAGATTTAGGTTATCCTGGTACTTTACCAATAGTAAATGAAAATGTTGTAAAACAGGCTATTAAAGCTTGTTTAGGACTTAATATGAATATAACTCGCAGAATGCATTTTGATCGTAAAAATTACTTTTATCCAGATCTTCCTAAAGGTTATCAAATTACTCAGTTTGAAACTCCGATAGGAAGAGATGGTTTTGTTGAAATAGAAGTAGGAGACTCTATTAAAAAGATAGGTATATCTGATCTTCATATTGAAGAAGATACTTGTAAAAGTCTTCATTATAATGGTAAGACTTTGCTTAATTATAATAGGTCTGGTGTACCTTTAATTGAAATAGTTTCTTCTCCTGATATGCACTCTAAGGAAGAAGCTATGGCTTATGCTGAAGAAGTGCGTGAAATAATGTTTTATTTAGGAGTGTCTGATTGTAAAATAGAAGAAGGATCAATGCGTTGTGATGTTAATATTTCAGTTAGTAAAGATGATAATCTTGGTGTTCGTTCTGAAATTAAAAATATTGGATCAATTTCAAATATTGGAGATGCAATTGATTATGAAATTAAAAGACAATCTCTTATTTTAGAGTCAGGAGAAAAACTTTATGAAGATACAAGAAGATTTGATTCAGAAACAGGTACAACTATTTTTATGAGAAAAAAAGAACCAAATAAAGATTATCGTTATTTTCCTGAACCTGATATTCCATATCTTGTTTTAGAAGAGAATATGATAAATGATGAAAAAGAATCTTTAATGATGTTACCAAATGAAAGAAGAAGAATATACTTAAGCAAGGGAGTATCTAAAATTAATATTGAAAAATTAATCTCTAATAAAGAATTATCTGATTTCTTTGGAAATTTCTTAGATAGTGAAATAAATCTTATTATTGCTAGTAATATTCTTGTCGGAGATATTGCGTCTTTCTTAAATAAGAAAAAAGTTAGTATTTTTGATACAAAACTTAATAGAGAAAAGTTTATAGCTTTGGTAAATAGTCTAGATAGCGAAGAAATATCTTCTAAAATATTTAAAGAAATCTTACCTTTAGTAATGGATACTGATACTCCGATTAAGGATATTTTAGAAAATAATAAACAAGCTTCATCTAAAGAAGATATTGAAAGAGTAATTTTAGATGTTTTAAATAGTTATCCACAGTCTGTAGAAGACTATAAAAATGGTAAAGAAAATGCAATTAAGTTTTTAATGGGAATGGTTATGAAAGAGTCAAAGGGTAAAATAAATCCTAAGCTTGCAATGGAAATTTTAAAAGATAATTTAGATAAATAGAATTGATTATTATGATAATATAATGTATAATAATCTGTAGAATAAGGAGTGATTTACATGTTTAATAAACTTATTAATGAGTTAAAACAAAATAAGTTTACTACTATAGTATTTTGTATATTTTTAGGACTTTTCTTAATAGGATGGCTTTTGTTTGGTCTTGTTATGCCTAAAAATGGGGAACCAGTTTATGGTAACAGATTAGAGGGTATTGAGGAAGTTAAAGTAACTGAAGAACAAACTGCTGATTTAGTTAAAGAATTAAAAAGCAAGGACTATGTTACTAATGCTTCTACTCATATAAGTGGTAGAATAATAAATGTTATTGTTGAGACTAAAGAAGGTACTAAGACTAGTACTGCTAAAACACTTGGAAAAGTTGTTTTAAAAGCTTTTGATAAAGATCAATTAAAGTTTTATGATATACAATTGTTTTTGAATAATGAAAATGATAATGCAAAAGGTTATCCTTTAATAGGATATAAGAATTCTACAGATAAAGATTTTGTATTTTAGGGAGTTTATGACATGAAAAATAATAAAGTTAAGAAAAAAAAGAATCAAAAAAAAGGAAGAGCTAATTATCTTAAAATATGTATAATTACTATTATAGTTGTTTTGTTAGGAGTGGGAATTTATTTCTTTTTAACTGCTGAAGATGATGAAACTAGTTTAACAGTTTTAGAAAAACAATGGATAATGAGAAATAAAAAGACTTTAATTGATATTAATGTTCCGAATAATTTAAGTATTTTAGCTGATAATGGGGAAGGGGTAATCTTTGATTATTTAACAAAAATAGAAAAGGATACCAAACTAGGTTTTAATAAAAAGTCTTATAATTATAAAGTTGATAATGATACTTTAAATGGATTATCTATTATGGTTTTATCTAATGAAGATAAACTTGATAAAAATGATGTTTTATTTACTGAAGATAATTATGTTTTGATAAGTAAAACCGAAGGATATATGAATGACTTAGATTCTTTATATCAAAAGAAAATAGCAGTTTTAGAAGAAGATGAAGGTATAATAACTGATTATATTGGTTCTAATTTTAAATATGAAAAACTAGCTAGTGTTGATGATATAATTAATAATATCAATAAAAGTAAAGTAGAGTATGCTGTTGTTCCAAGATACTATGTTTTGGAGGAAATAGTTCAAAATAATATTTATGTAAATTATAGTTTTAATAATTTATCAAATAAAATTGTTTTACGTCTTAATGATAATAAACGTCTTTCTAATATAATGAAAAAATATTTAGAATCGTTTAAGAAAAGTAGTTATATAAATAGTTATGAAAAAGAGTTTATTAATTTTTACTTAAATAATACAGATGCTACGGAAGTTGATACAACTTCACTTTCTAGTAAAGTTTATACTTATGGTTATGTAAAAGATAGTTCTTATAATATTTTGACTAATGATAAATTATATGGTTATGCTGGAGAATATATCAATTTACTTTCTAATATGGCTAATATTGATTTAGAATATAAAGAATATTCTTCGAGTGAAAAATTAGATTCTGCAATAAAAAAGGGAGAAGTAGATATTGCCTTTATTGATTTTGATTATAAAAATGAACAAGGATTATATACAATAAATGCTTTTAATCCTCAAATGGTTGCAATAAGTAAAACAAATTATAGGATAACTAATAAACAAGGTCTTGAAAATAGAAAACTTTATACAATTAAAAATACTTATTTAGAAAGTTATTTGAAAGATAATTATAATTCTGCTATTTCTACCATTAATAGTTTAAATACTTCTATTCCAGATGATGGAATATTAATACTAGATGAAATTGATTATCATTATTATGCAAACGAAATGAATTTTAATGATTATTATTTACTGTTAAAAGATGATTATTTGGGTGAATATAAATATTTTATTAAAAATGAAGAGTCTGTAATGTATGACTTTGTAAATTTTATGCTTATGTATACTGATAGTAGTGATATAAAAATAACTGCGATAGATAACTTAATTTCTTCATCTGTAAGTAAAGGAGATTTTGCTCATCTTTATTTGATGATTGTAACAATTATTATAATTCCGATAATTGTATTATTTGTTTTACTTGCACTTTCTAGAACTAGAAAGAATTCTAAGTTGTTACATAAAGAAGATGTTTTAAAATATAATGATATGTTAACGTCATTAAAAAATAGAAATTATTTAAGAGCTCATATAGATGAATGGGATGATATGAAAATAACTCCTAGAACAATAATTATAGCAGATCTTAATAATTTAAAATATATTAATGATAATTATGGACAAGAAGAAGGGAATATTTTAATAAAAAAAGCTGCTGCTGTTCTTATTAATACACAACTTGAAAAAAGTGAAATAATTAGAACTGATGGTAATGAATTTTTAATCTATTTAATAGGATACAATAAAACTCAAATAAATACTTATATAAATAAATTATCTCGTGAATTTGAAAAATTACCACATGGATTTGGTGCTGCAATAGGGTACAGCATGATTGAAGATGAAATAAAAACAATAGATGATGCTATTAATGAAGCTAGTATAGAAATGCGTATGGATAAGGAGCAAAATTATAAATAATGACTAAAGCTAAGAAAATATTAACAGGGTTTACTGAAATTTTAAAAAGGCCAGAAATGCAAATTCTTCCAGGACAAATTGCGTTTTACCTTTTGATGTCAATTGTTCCAATAGCGGCAATAATTGCTATTGTCGCTTCTTATATAACTAGTAGTTTTAATTTTTTAGATACAATTGGATCAGTACTTCCTCCAGTGTTTGCAAATATTTTAGCTTCACTTGCTAATAATATGCAGTTTGAAGGAGTAGCAATTGTGTTAGTTTTATATTTACTTCTTGGTTCAAATGCTCCAGCATCAATTATAACAGCATCTAACTTACTTTATGAAATAGAACAACCTAATTATTTTAGATTAAAAATAAAATCATTTTTTATGACTATTATGATTGTTATATTATTACTTTTTGTTGTTTTAATACCACTTTTGGGGGATACGATAGTTAGGTTTTTAATAGAAATTTTTAATAGTGATTTTCTATATAGCTATAAACTTCCTTATATAATTTTAAAAGGATTGGGATCATTTGTTATTATGTACTTTATAATAAAACTCTTATATACCTTAGCACCAAATAAAAAAATAATGAGTACTACTACTACTAAAGGAGCACTTTTTACTTCAGTTGGATGGATAGTAGCTACTTATATCTTTGCTTTTTATATAACAAAAATTGCTTCTTATGATGTAATATATGGTAATTTTGCCAATATATTAATACTTCTTCTTTGGCTTTATATATTAGCTTATTTATTTGTAGTAGGTATGGCTTTAAATGTAGAAAAATTTCATAAACAAGGGAAGTGTATTTATGATAAAAAAGAAGAAAAAAAGGATTCAAATAAAAAAGAAGAAAGAAAAAAAAGAAAACAAAAATTTGAAAAAAGTTCTAAAGGAAAAGTTTAATATAGAAAATATAAAAACTTATGCTAAAAATATGGTAAAAACTACTAAATATATTATATTAGATAATAAATTAGTTTTTATTTATATATTAGGTGCAGTAATAAATGGAATGATTTTAAGAGGATTTACTATAGGAAATCCTTTTAACTTAAGACCAGTTTTGGCAGATTTAGTAGTATCTTTAATTTTTGCTTCTTTTTACTTTTTAGTAAAGAAAAAATATCGTGTTGTTTATTTAATAACAATATCTATTGTTAGTATAATAGTGTGCATATCAAATATAGTTTATTATTTCTATTATAGTTCATTTATTTCAATAACTTTTTTCTCTTTTGCTCTTGCTAATCATGAAACTGGAGAATCTAATGTAGTTGGGGACTTAATAAAACCACAATTTTTTATATTTTTATGGTTACCACTTGTCTTGTATATTGTAAATAAGAAACAAAAAAAGAAAAAATTAGAAGATCAAACATTTAAAAGAGTAACAAGAAAAACAATTTTTAAAACTTTATATACTTGGACTTTAGTATTTTTTATTATATTTTTATCAACACTAAAACCTGTAGATTTTTCAAGACTTTATAGTCAGTGGAATAGAGAATATTTAGTTTCTAGATTTGGAGTTTATATGTATCAAATAAACGATATTGTTAAAAGTATAGAACCAAAAATGTCAACTTTGTTTGGAAAAGATAAAGCTTATAAAGAAATTAATGAGTATTACTTGGAAGAAGGAAATAGTGAGAAAAAAAATTCATATTCCAATATTTTTAAAGGGAAAAATGTAATTGCAGTACATGCTGAAAGTATGCAAAATGTTTTGATAAATTTAAAAATTGGAGGGAAAGAAATAACTCCGAATTTGAATAAACTTACTAAAGAAGGACTTTATTTTGAGAATTTTTATTCTCAAGTAAGTTTTGGTACTAGTAGTGATACAGAATTTACTTATGCGACCTCACTTCTTCCGGTATCTAGTGGAACTGTTTTTATAAATCACTCTGATAAAGAATATGTTTCGTTTTATAAACTTTTAAAAGATAAAGGTTATTATACATTTAGTATGCATGCTAATACTGGGGATTTTTGGAACAGAAATATCATGCATAAAAACTTAGGATATGATAAGTTTTATGATAAATCTTTGTATAAAATTGATGAAGAAATAGGTTTTGGACTTAGTGATAGATCGTTTATAAAACAATCAGTAGAATATATAAAACAAATAAACAAAGAAAATAAGAAGTTTTATGGAACATTAATTACTCTTAGTAATCATACACCATTCGATTATAATGAACTTTTTGGAGATTTTGATGTTACTATGAAAAAAAATGGAGTAGAGTATCCTTATATGCAAGATACAAAACTTGGTAATTATTTTATCTCAGCACATTATGCTGATAAACAACTTGGATTATTAGTTTCAGAACTAGAAAAAGCAGGTATTTTAGATGATACTATAATAGTAATTTATGGTGATCACGATGCTAGAATTTCTACATCGCTTTGGAATAGATTTTATAATTATGATTATCGAACAAATGATATTTTGGATGAAGAAGATCCTAATTATAAAGAGTTAGATTATTACTGGCAAGAACTAAATAGAAGAGTTCCATTAATAATTTGGTCAAATGATGAAAAATTTCAGTCTGAATATGCTAAAACAGTTTCTACCGCTATGGGGATGTATGATGTTGCTCCTACTATTGGAAATATGCTTGGAGTATATAATAAATATGCACTAGGGACAGATATTATTGATAAAAAAGATAACTTAGTAGCGTTTCCAAATGGAAATTTTGTAACTAATTATGTTTACTACAATGATAATAAAGAAGAATACAAATTACTAAAAAATGTTCCATTATCAGATGATTATATTACTAAAAATAAAGAAAAAACAAAAAAGATTATAGATGTTTCAAATGATATAATAGTATATAATTACTTTGAAAATAAATTTTCTACTAATTATGAGGAGGAAAAATGAAAAAAAGAAGAAAAATAAAAAAGAAAGTATTGGTATTAATAGTTTTAGTTATTGTATTGATTTTAAGTATAACAGGAATAATTATTTACAAAACATTTTCATCAAAGTCAGATAATAGTGCTAAAGTAGTCGATAAAATACCAGAATATGGTTACACTTTAGAAGCTGATCAACCTAAAATTTATAAAGAGTTATTTAAAGAATTATCAGAAGTTTTAAGTAAAGATCCTGTGGATGAAGAAAAATATGCTGAATTAATCGCTAGAATGTCCGCTATTGATTTCTATAATTTAGAAAATAAAGTTTCTAAAAATGATATTGGAGCTACTCAATTTATAAGAGAAAAAAATGTAGACAATTTTGTTCTTGAAGCGTCTGAAACAGTATATAAATATATAGAACAAAATATTTATGGTGATAGAAATCAAACTCTTCCAGAAGTTACTTCTTCAAAGTTAAAAAGTTTAAAACAAGAAGCTTATAATTATAAAAACGTGAAAGATGATAAGGCATATACAGTGGTAGTGAATCTAGAATATAAAAAAGATTTAGATTATCCAACTGAGGTTACAATTAAACTTCTTCATACTGGTAAAAAGTTAGAAATTTATGAAATGAATTAAAAGTAATTATAGTAGTTTTTGAATTGTTTTAAAAGAATAAATTAAAAAATGGGAATATTTTCGTTTTTTAATTTATCTTAGAATAATTGACACATTATGAAACAAGTGATAGTATTATTTATAGAGGTGTTAAAATGGTTTTGATTGAAGAG
>CAYVXN010000036.1:0-10008 GCA_964455135.1 uncultured Mycoplasma sp. | reverse complement strand
AAAAAAACTTAGGTCATTTTATTTTCTTAGGTAATTATATTAGTGAGGAGGATAAAATGAATAGAAATTATGATTATGTTTTACAGCAGAACACTACCGATTGTGGTATTGCAAGTATCATGACAGTTTTGATGTATTACGGAATAAAACCATCAAGGGAAAAAATAGTAAGCAAATTAAATAAAAAATACGATGGTTATACCGCCTACGATTTAGTAAAAGTTAGTAAATCATATGGAATTGATTCATATGGAATAAAAACTGATTTATTAAGTATAAAAAAATTGCCTGTAATTGCACACACAATTAGGGATAAAAATATGTTTCATTTTATAGTTATTTTTGAAGTTAATAAGAAAAATAAAACTTTAAAGGTTATGGATCCATCTGAAGGAATTAAAATAATAACTTTTGAAGAATTTGAAAAAATGACTACTAACATATTTTTAGTTTTTAAAGGAGATAAAAAGAAAAAAATAAAAGATAAGAGATTTAAAAAAGAAATAATTAAAATCTTCCGAAGTAATAAAAGAATTATTCTAAAAACTCTTTTTCTATCTCTTTTATATGTTCTGTTTTCTTTAATCTTTAATTATTACTTAAAGATGGTATTAGCTTATAATAAACATTTAACTTTTCTTCATTTAATTTTAGTAGTCTTTCTAAATATAGTAATACTTAAAAATGGTATTAACTATATTAAAAATAAATTAATACTTAATTTAAGTGTGAAATTAGATAAAGAAATAACTAATAAAGTAACTAATCATATTCTAAATCTTCCTTATGAATATTTCATTTCAAAACAAGCTGGAGAATTAGTAACAATAATTGAAGACATAGAAAATTTTAAAGAAATTGTTACAAAAATATTTATTCTCTCGGTAGTAGATTTAATTTTAAGTATTGTAGTAATCATTTATACCTCTATATTAAATATTTATATTGGATTAGCACTTTTTGTTATGATTTTAGGTATTTTCTTACTAACTAAAAAATTTCAGTATATTTTTAATGATTTATTTGTTAAGTATAAAGTTAATAGGATAAATTATACTTCTTCTCTTATTAATTATTTTACTTCTTTTGAAACTGTTAAGAATCTTAATGTTTCAAAAAATGTATCTAGTATCTTATCAAAAAAATATTATAAATCATTAGAAAATGATAAAAATTATAATAAACAAAACTATAAATATAATTTTTTTCTAAATCTTTTTATAGATTTGTTTTATTGCATTTTTATTTTCTTAGCTTCATTTATTTCTTATAGTAATGATATTGGGTTTTTAGATATAGTTTTGTTTTCTTCAATTTTTTATCTTGTAATTGGACTTATTTCAAATATAACAGAGAGCTTGTCACTTTATAAGGTTTATAGTACATCTGTTGATAGAGTTTTAGACTGTTTAGAAGTAAAACAAGAAGAAATTACTAAGTCAAAGTTTGAAAAAATTAATAAAATTGTATTTAAAAATGTTAGGTATGAAAAAGATTATAAACAAATACTTAATAATGTAAATTTAACTATTAATAAAAATGATAAAGTATTTATAACTGGAGAATCTGGTTTAGGTAAATCTACTTTAATGAAATTATTACTTCGATATTATAATTTAACCGATGGAAAAATTCTCATTGATGGTATAAATATTAACGATTTGGATCTTTCATTTATAAGAGAAAATATAACTTATATCGGTCAAAATGAAGAATTATTTCCTGGAAGTATTATTAGTAATATGAATTTAGTAAGTTGTGATGAAGAAAAAATAAAAGAAATGGCCGATATTACACTTCTTAATAAGTTTTTAAAAGAAAATAATATGGATTTAAATTATGTTATTGAAGAAGGAGGTTTTAATTTAAGTGGTGGTGAAAAGAAAAAGGTAATATTAACCAGAGGACTTTTGCATTTTAAAAATGTTTTGATTTTAGATGAAGTATTCAATGAAATTTCTCCTTTTGAAGAAAAAACAATTTTAAATAATTTGTTTTTAAAATATCCAGATAAAATTATCATAATGATATCACATCGTAATAATAATAAAAATATGTTTAATAAAAAATATCAGTTAAAGGGGGATGGTAGTCTATATGAGATTAACTAATAGTGAATTAAAACAAGTAACTGGAGGAGTATCTTTTTGGGCAGTAATTGCAGGAATTGCAGGATTTATTTTTGGTTTAGGAGTAGTAGATGGTTATACAAGACCCGTTAAATGTCGCAGGTAAGCTCTCTAAAGATGAAATGCTCCAAGTTGTCGGGGGAGTAAAGATATCTGGAACTGTTGTTAATGCATTTACCTCAGCTTTTAAAGTTTTATATGGTTTTGGACAAGAATTTGGAAGTGCTCTTCGTAGAATTATTAAAAAGAGATTATGCAGTTTATAAAAAGAATTAATAAGAAAAAATTACTTGTCATAGGGGTTTTTATTTTATCAATTCCAATTATTATGAAAATATTATATTTTATAAATATATTAGGTATTTATTTTGGATCATTTTTAAGAGAAATTTCAGTATGTATAGGATAAAGATTAGATATTCTAGTCTTTTTCTTGTGTAAGAAAAAAGGAGTTAGTTATGAAGAATAGAATAAATTATTATTATGAAAATGGTAAAGCTGTAATAGAAGAAAATGGTAAAAAATATGATTATTTTAATCCGATGAATGATATTATATTTAAATCAATATTGAAAGGTGATAAAAATCATATAATAGTAAAGAATATAGCTAAAGAATTATTAGGATTAGAAATAAAAGAGGTTTTAGAAAAAGACAATGGATTTTTAGCAAAAGGAAAGGATAGAAAAGGAGAAGTCTGTGATTATAAAGTACAAATAGATGGAAAAACTATATCGATAGAGTGTAATAAGAAAAAATCAAAAGAATTAATAAGTCGCAATAAAAGTCACCTGAGGAGAATGATCATAGATGATGGATTTGGACCAGTGCAAGTAAATATAGATGGCTATGATATTGAAGGTAAAAACAAATTATATTATGAATACAAAGTAAAAGGTGAGGATGGTGAAGAGTTTTATGAAGATTTAATAAAAATAATTCACATAAATATTTTCAAACTCAAAGATAAAGTGTATAATGAAAGCAGGTTAAAATTAAATAAGCTTGAAAAAATATGTGTAATATTTTTTGTAAGAGAACGCGAAGTTTTAGAAAAACTTTTGAAGGGTGATGAAGAATTTATGGAATTAAAAGAAGTTCAAGAACAAATAGCAAATGACGAAGAAATCTATGATGAATATAGTAAAAGCGAGCTTTATGCTATGGCAGAAAGAGAAGAAGGAAAAGAGGAAGGCCGAGAAGAAGGTCGAGAAGAAGGTCGAGAAGAAGAAAAAATAGAAATAGCAGAAAACTTACTTGAAAGAAACGTAGATATTGACATAATAGCAGAAAGTACTGGTCTTTCTAAAGAAGAAGTAGAAAATTTAAAGAGAGTATGTAAATAGTTTTGTGTGTATAGGATAAAGATTAGATGTTCTAGTCTTTTTCTTTTGTATAAATATGATACTAAAATTACTTTTTTGAAATACACGTCTATCTAAAGTAAATAGAAAAATAATAGAATTCTCATTTTTTACTTTTTAAAGTCATAATCTTTAATAAAGGAGAAGTCATGTTTAAAGATTTAAAAAATATTATTTATGATAAAAAGTTCAAAGTTACAATTTTTAAAAATAAAATAAATATAAATAATTACAAAGAAATTTTAATTTTTGAAGAAAGTCAAATATTAGTAAATACAGAAGAATACCTTGTTAAAGTAAAAGGAGAAAATTTAACTATTATTTGTCTTTTAGAAAATGAACTTTTAATTGAAGGAAAAATAAAAACTGTAGAATTTGGGTGATAAATTGATAAATTATTTTTGGATTGAAATAAAGGGAAAAAATGTTAAGCGATTGTTAAATAAAATATTTAAATTAAAAATAAATATATCAAGTATTAAATATGAAAAGGACAGAGTCTTATTAAAGATATCTTATGAAGACTATAAAAAAATAAAGCAAATAAAAACAACATATCAGATAAATATTATAAAAACTTGTGGTAAGAAAAAGTTATCGGAGGACCTTACAAAGTACAAAGTTTCTATTATAACTTTTATCATAAGTGTTTTTTTTGTTATCTTTTTATCTAATTTTATTCTTTTTATAAACATAGAAACTGATAATATGAAAATTAAAAATTTAATTCGTGAGGAACTTAAGAATAATAATTTAACTATTTTCTCTTTAAAAAAGACTTATGATAATTTAAATAGGATAACATTAAATATAAAAAGTAATAATTTAGACAAAATTGAATGGATAGAATTAGATCAAAATGGTGTTTTTCTTAATATAAAGGTAATAGAGAGAGTAGCTAATGTAAAAAATCGTGAAACTGGATATAAAGATATAGTGGCAGAAAAAGATGGATATATAAGAAAGATTTATTCTAGAAAAGGACAGATTTTAAAAAATATAGATGATTATGTTAAAAAGGGAGAGGTAATAATAAGTGGTAATATTTTTAAAGGTGATAAACCTGTTTCTAAAGTAAGAGCAAGTGGAGAAGTTTATGCTGAAGTTTGGTATATTGTAAAATTAAATAAGAGTTTTTATTATAATAAAGTAACTGAGGATGATAAAGGTTATTTAAAACTTGTTTTAAATGTAAATGACAAAGAAATAACTTTTTTGAAATTACCTAAAAGAATAACTATAGAAGATAAAAATATTTTATTTGATAACAATTTGTTTAAACTTTATTTAAAAAAAGAAAAAAAATATAAAATAGAAAAATCTAAATATACGGAATATGAATTACAAAAAATTTTGGAAAAAACCGCGGAAAATGAAATACTAAAAGGTTTAGAAAAGGATGAATATAAACTTCTTCAAAAAACTTTGAAAAAATATAATAATAATGGTAAAATGTATATAGAAGTTTTTTTTAAAACTTATGAAGATATATCTTTGGAAAAGAATATTCAAAAAGTAGAAACTGAAAAAGAAGAGGAATAGTTATGATTGAAGGATTTAAAATGGAATTTATATCATTATTAGGATTTTCGTGGCCTATGATTGCAATAGGGGTTATAATAGCAATTTTGCTTAGAGTGACTTATCTTTTAGTGAATAAGAAGAAATTGATCCTTCATGAAGAACTTTTTAAGTTATGTTTTATTATTTATATTCTTTGTCTTTTCTATGTTGTTACTTTTCAGGATGTTAGTTGGTCATCTCATAATTATATTCCATTTAAGGAGATTTTAAGATATGATTTTGGCAGTAGTCTTTTTTATAAAAATATATTTGGTAATATGCTTCTTTTTCTTCCTTATGGAATTTTTATTGCTAAATATGTTAAATTAGATAATACTTTTATTGTTTTTGTTATATCATTTGTAACTTCACTTTCTATTGAAGTAATTCAGTTTTTAATAGGAAGAGTATTTGATGTTGATGATATATTGTTAAATGTTATTGGAGGAATACTTGGCTTTTTGGTTTATAAAGTATTTAAAAAGTTTAGTGATAAATTGCCTGGCTTTTTTCAAAAAGATATATTTTGGGATATTATTTCAGTTTTAGTATTTGGAGGTTTTATATGGTTTTTAGTTCCTTAAATAAATTTAAAATATATAATTTAACAGAATATGATATACATAATGAGATAAAAATTATTAAAAAATATGTAAAAAAATGTTTGAGAGAAGAAAATGTTAAGGGTTCAAGTTTTAATATAATTTTAATTACTAATGAAGAAATAAAAAAGTTAAATGCTAAGTATCGTAATATAGAGAAAGAAACTGATGTAATAAGTTTTGCTTTGGAAGATGAAAAAAATGAGAAATTCTTCCTTAAAGAACGGGTGCTTGGAGATATTTATATTTCGGTAGATAAAGCTAAAAGTCAAAGTAATGAGTATGGTCACTCACTTAAAAGAGAACTTTCTTTTTTAGCGGTTCATGGACTTTTGCATTTACTAGGATATGATCATATTGAAAAAGAAGATGAAAAAATAATGTTTGAAAAACAGGAGTTGATATTAGATGGAAAATAAAGATAAAGAAATGTATAGAGCAAATAAAAAAAGTTTGAAAAGATTTGTTAAGTCGTTTAAATTTGCAGAAGAAGGAATTAGATATGCTTTTTATCATGAACAAAATATTATAGTTATGTTTATTGCTGGAATAATTGCTATTATAATGGGACTTATTTTTAATATTAGCTATTTGGAAAGATTAGTTATAATTTTGCTTATTGGTGTTATTTTATCGCTTGAAATGCTAAATACTGCGATTGAGGCTGTAGTAAATTTACATGATGGTGATAAAAAAAGCAAATATGGAAAAGTTGCAAAAGATTGTGCAAGTGGAGCGGTTGCTATTTTGTCTATTTGTGCTCTTATTATTGGACTTATAATTTTTGTTCCTTATATAATCGGTTTGTTTTAGGAGGTAATTTATGTTTGAAAAATTAAGAGAAAATTTAAGTAATTCTTATGCACCATATTCTAATTTTCATGTAAGTGCAATTTTAATCACTAAAGAGGGTAAGGAGTATTCTGGAGTAAATATTGAAAATGCATCATTTGGTGCGACTATTTGTGCTGAAAGAGTAGCAATTACTAAAGCTATTAGTGAAGGAGAAAATCCTAAAGAATTTAAAGAAATTCATATTATTTGTGATAGTGATAAGAAAGCTATGCCATGCTTTTTATGTAGACAGGTTTTTGTTGAATTTTTCAGTAGTGATGTTAAAATTTATGTTTATAATATTTTTGGAGATTGTGAAGTGTACACTTTAGATGAAGTTTGTCCTTTACCTTTTTCTAAAGAGGATTTAAAATGAAAAGTGGCTTTGTTAGCATAGTAGGGCGTCCTAATGTAGGGAAGTCTACTCTTTTAAATAAATTAATTAATAAAAAACTTGCAATTACTTCAGATAAAGTAGGTACTACTAGAAATAATATATATGGGATTTATAATGAAGAAGATACTCAAATTATTTTTATAGATACTCCTGGAATAGGAAAGGCTATAGATAAACTTGGAGCAACTTTAAATAAAAAGGCTTATTCTTCACTTGAAAATGATTTAGTGCTTTTTTTAGTAGATATAGCAAGTGGTTTTGGTAAAAACGATGAAAAGATACTTGAAAGATTAAAACAAGAAAATAAAAAAGTAATTTTAGTCTTAAACAAAATAGATAAAATAAATAAAGAAAAACTTTTTGAGGAAATATTAAAGTTAAAAGATTTATATGATTTTTTAGAAATAGTTCCAATTTCAGGACTTAAAGGTAATAATACAGATGAACTTGTTAAGGCAATAAAAAAACATCTTCCAGATGATATAAAGTATTTTGATAACGATATTATTACAAATACAGATGAATCTTTTATGATTGGAGAAATAATAAGAGAAAAAGTTTTAAATTTGACTAAAGAAGAAGTTCCCCATTCTGTTACTTGTTTAGTAGAAAATATAGAATTTAAAAAGGGTATTGCTAATATAAATGGTCTTATTATTGTAGATAGAAAAAATTTAAAAAAGATTATTATAGGTAAAAATGGTTCAATGCTTAAAAGAATAGGGACCTTAGCTAGAAAAGATATAGAGTCTTATTTAAATATGAAGGTTTATTTGGAATTATATGTTAAGACTATAGAAAATTGGAAAAACAAAGAAGAAATTTTTGATTTTTTAAAAATAACTGAAAAAGATTTGTAAAAATGTATCATTATAATAATGGTGATACAAATGAAAGAAAAAATATGGGATTTATTTAAATTAACAGGGGATATAAAATACTATATGATGTTTAAGGAAATGGAGAATGTTGAATCACATGGAGAAGATAAAAGTGAAAGGAATAGTGATAAATGACACTAATTATAGTGAATCAAGTAAAATATTAAATATTTTAACAGAAAATCTAGGATTTGTTAGTGTTATTTCAAAAGGATGTAGGAACTATAAATCTAAACTTAGAAGCTCTTCTTGTAAGTTAACTTATGGTTATTTTTATCTTAATTATAAAGAAAATGGATTATCTACTTTGACTGAGGTTGATATTATAAATGATTTTAAAAATATAAAAACAGATTTAAAGAGACTAGGATATTCTACTTATTTAATTGATTTGGCAAGACAAGTAGTAAAACAAAATGAAAATAGTGAAATATTTAATATTTTAGAATCAGCACTTTTAAAAATTGAAAAAAGTTTTGATCCTGTGGTTATTACTAATATAGCTGAGTTAAAGTATTTATCTTTTCTTGGAGTTGCTCCTGTTTTTGATAAATGTGCAGTATGTGGGGGTAATAAAGATATAATTACAGTAAATAGTGATGCTGGGGGATATATATGTAAAAATTGTTATACTACTGAGTATATAGCAGATGAAAAAACACTTAAACTTCTTAGAATGTTTAACTTTGTAGATATTTCTAAAATAAAAGAATTAAATATTTTAGAGAAAAATAAAAAAGAGATAAACAAGTTTTTGGAAGATTATTATACAAAATATACGGGTTTATATTTAAAATCTAAAGATTTCTTGAGTCAAATCAAGTAAATTGTTAAAAATTCCTTGTAATTTAAAAAAATATAGTGTATACTTTATAGAGCGATGGCTTCTAGTCGAATATTGATAAAAAAGGAGTGATAATATGGCAGTTCCTGCAAGAAAAGTTTCAAAAACTAGTCAAAGAACTCGTAGAGCACATATGGCACTTACAGCAAAAGCTACTACTGTATGTCCTAATTGTGGTGCTACTATTAAGTCACATAGAGTTTGTAAAGAATGTGGTTATTATAAAAATAATCAAATTATAAAAGATAATAGTGAAGAAGTAGTTGAAACTAAAAAAGAAAAGAAAACAAAAAAAGAATCTAAAAAAGAAGAAAAATAGTTATTTTAGAGACTTTTTTTAAACTTTAATATAAAAACTGATAAATAGAAAATATTTCTAAATATCAGTTTTTTTTAAAATTATAAGACTACTGATAATCCAAAGTATATTTTTTGGTTTTAGTAGTCTTTATCAGTTGTTATTACATTTTTCTATATAGTCCAACAACTTTTCCTAATATAGTAACATCATTTAGAATTATTGGTTCTAAAGAGTCATTTTCTGGTTGTAATCTAATGTGATCTTTTTCTTTATAAAAAGTCTTTACTGTAGCTTCATTGTCTTCATTCATTGCTACAACTATTTCTCCGTTTCTGGCAACTTTTGTTTTTTCTACTATTACTATATCTTTATCATGAATTCCCACATTAATCATACTGTCTCCGCTTACATTTAGAGAAAATGTTTCTTTTTTTGGATTTAACAGACTTGCTGGAACATCAAAGTATTCATCTGGTCTTTCAATAGCTTCGATTGGATTTCCTGCGGTTACTTTTCCTAGTAAAGGAATAGAAACTATTGAATCAGTTTTTTTATCATATTCATTAGGTACTAAGATTTCTATAGTTCTGTTTCTGTCCTTATCTTTTCTTATATATCCTTTAGAGGATAATTGATCAAGGTGAACATGAATAGTTGCTGTGCTTTTTAAATTTGTTAAAGCACATAGTTCTCTAACTGTTGGGGGATAACCATTTTTTGCAATATATTTTTTAAGTTCTTTTAAAACTTTCTCTTGTTTTACTGTTAGTTTTTCCATTTATATTACCTCCATTTTAAGATTATCATATAATAGATGTTATGTCAAACAAATGTTTTGTTTTTTTGATTGAAAAATTTTAAGAAAAGAGGTGTTTACAAAATATGTTTTTTATATTAAAATATATTTTGTATTGATTGATGCGATGATGAGGGATGGAAACCTTTAGCAGATATAAGAAAAGAGATTCTTTTAGAATAATTAGAGTGGAACCGCGGTTTTATAATCGTCTCTAAGTTTTCTTTTAGAATCTTTTGTTTTAGAAAGGCTAACTATTAAAAGTCAATAGTTTTTCTTAAAATTTTAAAATATGGA
>CAYVXN010000035.1:0-10144 GCA_964455135.1 uncultured Mycoplasma sp. | reverse complement strand
TTCTCAATAAACTTAAATGTGTTCCTGTATTCACCAGAAGATTACAAGAATTTTCAAATACCTCTAGCATAGTTTGATGTCCATGTCCACCAGCTTTCCAGCATCTAAGTTTAGCACCACTTACTGTAACAGAACCACTATCATAAAACGTATCTTTTTCTAAATTTACAACGCCTTCTTCTACAGAAGATGCCGTTGTTATTATTTTAAATGTTGAACCTGGTTCATAAGTCATCCAAATAGGTAAATTTCTATTTAAAGTTTGGCTATTATACTTTTTATAATTATTAGGATCAAAATCTGGTCTGGAACTCATTGCCAAGATTTCTCCAGTATTTGGATCCATTGCAACAGCAAGAGCATGATCTGGAGAAAATGATTTTACTATATTATCAAGTTCCCTTTCAACAGAAACCTGGATATCGTAATCAACTGTAAGCATAACATCAAGCCCTGCTTCTGGTTCTCTATAGACTTCAGCCATATCAAGTTTATTACCCTTAGCATCACTATAATATTTAATAGCACCGTCTTCGCCAGTTAAATATTCATCATATAAAAGTTCAATTCCAGAAAGACCTTGATTATCTACTCCAGTATATCCAAGTACATGAGAAAGCATATTTTTATTAGGATAATACCTTTTTGATTCTTTAACCAAATATACTCCATCAAAACTATAACTATTTATTTTATCTGCAATTTCAAATGATAAATTTCTTCCTTCAGGATGCACTCTTTCAATTGAAGTCTTTTTTGTTACATGAGCATACATATTTTCATAAGAAGTATCTAATATTTCACTTAATACCTTAGAAACCTTTTCAGCATCTTTAACTTGATTAGGTATAATAATTAAACTAGTTATTGTTATATTATCTGCAAGCACTAATCCATTTCGATCTAATATTTTACCACGTGATGCACTAATCGGAAGTTCCCTGCTCCACAAATCATCTGAAAGAGTACTTAATTTATCATAAGAAAATACTTGTACATAAACTATTTTAAAAAAGATAATCAAAAAAAGAAGAACCACTATCAAAAATATCCATTTAATTCTTTCATCATTTTTCTTAGTAAACATGATAATATCACCTAGAAAAATATATGCAAAGTAAAAAAAGATATTTGTCGGATTATAGTTCTTCAGTTCTGTTTTAATATAATGTTAAAAGATGTTTACTAAATCTTATTAATTTAAAATTTTCTTATTTTTCTTCTTAATTAATTTTACTTTTTTTCTAAAAAATTTATAATTTGATAATCTTATATTAAAACCAATTCTGATTCTAATATTTCAATTACTTCTTTTAAAGCATTAATTGTATCTATAAATTTTACATTTTTTGCATATGAATTTTTAAAAACATATTCATTCCACAAATTGTTCATGGTATTATCGTCTTTCAAACTATTAATAACTTCATTAAATTGTTCTAAATCAAAATTTGTTTCTCTCCTTTTAAAGGTATTTTTAATTGCTTTGGCCAAGTTACTTCTATTTAAATCATCAATTTTTGTATTAATTAATATATAGACATCATAAAAATCTTTTAGTCTAGTATTTAACAAACCTCTAGTAACAATAGTTTGAAATTTTTCAGCTAATATCGTTTCAAGTGTATATGACATTATAGGTATCTTTTTATCTTCAAAAATACAATTATAATTATATTTCATTTCTCTTGGTGTAATTACATCTCCTGTTGTTAATTCAACAGCAATATAAGTTTTATTATTACCTAGCTTAGACAAAATATTTAACCTAAAACCACCATATTCATCATCTAATCTAATATCTTTAATAGATATAATTTGAAATGATATACCATCATCAACATCTATATTAAGTATTTCATTAAATACTTTTTCTACATCATTTTTCGTTAGAGGTATACCTTTTAAAGTTACATCCATATCCTTAGTAGTTCTTTCATCATCTCCAATAATAGAAGTAAGAAGTAAACCACCTTTTAATATTATTTTTCCTCTATAATTACTTATAGATATTCTTGTCAAAATTCTTTCAAAGTAAAATAATTGATAAAATTTTTGTGAGATGTCACTATTGCCACGCGCCTTTTTAGATATAATGTTTTTTAATTTATCAGAATTCGTTATAACAACACCTCCATATATTCAAGAACTTTCTTATCAATATTTAATTTTTTAGCATATTTCATTAATTTAAATAAATCTTTTTGCTTTAATTTTGAATATCTTTTTAATGCTTTTGTAAATATTTCTTTATCCATATGATTTCTATATTTAACAATATCACAAATAGTTCTTTCTAAATCATAAGTTCTAAGTTTCATTCCAAATGGAGATTCAACTGTAGTCAAACCAAGTTCTAAAAATTCTTTTTTTACATAATGTAACGTAACATTTTTATCTTTACTTAAACTACCACTATAACCAACAGGTACAGTCATATCAAAATAAAGTGGTGTTCTATCAGATAAATCATAAAAATAAAGTGCAGTCGAATGAGAGAAAATACAATTTTTAGATTTTAATTGATATTTATAATAATCATCGCAAAAAGAATTAGTAATTGCATAAAATCCTCTTGTAATCCTTTCTAATTTATTTTGCTTAACTAATCTAGTTAATTCTACAGTATTAATATGTGCATTCTTAACTTGTTTTGTCGTAACATATCCATTATTCTCGTTTGCAATTTTAATAATTTTTTCAGCGTTAGTCATATTATCACTTTCCTCACATTAATTTTAGCATTTATTAAAAACTATGTAAATATGTTTTGTTGCTTTTTTACTTATTTTTTAATTTTTTTACGTTTTTTTGCAACAATTTAATAAAACAAAAAAGCTACAGAGAAATTAACGTTTAATTTCTCTATAGCCATAACTTAAACATATTTATCACAAATTCTTTTAATATCACTTTCTATATTTTCTAAAATAATACAATCACTAAATCCATCTTCTATGAAATGTTCTTTAATAAATTCCTTATTTTTTTCGATAACTACTATAACTGGAGTATTAAACTTTTTGTTTTCTTTAAGACTCTTTAAAATATTATAAGCACTATCAGGTTTCATATTATCTCTTAAAATAATTAAATCATAATTATCTCCTGAATTTATTTTATCTAAAACATCTCTACCTACTAAAGTTGTAATAACATCCACATTATATTTAGAGACTAATCTCTCCATTTTTTCTAAATACTGAGTATCATCTGCTATTAAAAATCTTTTCTTACTCTTAACACTTTTAGTATACTTTTTAGCATCTTTTAATGAATTAATATTAGTATCAGAAACTATTTTTTGATCAATTACTATTACAAAAATAGTTCCTTTTCCTTCTTCACTTGTTATACTAATAGAACCTCCAAGCATTTTTATTATTTTTATAACAAGAGGAATTTCAAGTTCTAAAGTATCATTATTTTCAAAATTTTCTATACTGGCATCAGTACTTGAAGAAAGAAGTTGATTAACCTTAGAAATACTCATACCACAACCAGAATCTTTAATAGTAAAAATCATACGACAAACATCATATCTAGTAATTGTATCTACTTCAACATCAATAAAACCTTTTTGTGTATATTTTATACTATTATATATAACTGACAATAAAACTTGTTTTAATTTTATATAATCACCATTCAACTTTTCTGGATAGCTATTATAAGTTTTAAAAGAAAAGTTTATATCTTTGTTAGAATTTAATAATCTATTATTTACATTAGATTCTATATCTTTAAACAATTTTTGTGTTAAGTATGAACCATCTTTTATTTTTATTTTTTTAAAATCAACTGAAGAAACACTAGCTATATCATTAATTATAAAATAAGCATTATTCGCATCTCTTTCAATTATATCCAAAAGATGTTCTTTTTCCTTTAAATCATCAGTAGCTTTTAAAAGTCTACTATTATCAATTATATTTTTAACAGGTTTCTTCATCTCTTGTGATATCTTAAACAAAAAGTTAGACTTATCATTAACTGTTTCTTCAACAAGTTCTCTATTTCTAAGCAATGTTTCAATCATTTGCATATCAGGATTTTCAATCGTATGATACATTATAAACGCTATAAATATAAACACTGGATTAATTAAGTAATTAAGTGATGGATTAACCATCATACTTACTAAAACAATAGCCCCTAAAAATATTAATAAATATAAAGGTATATACTTTTTATTTTTAAGATTTCTATAATTACGTAAAACACAAACAATTTGAAGTAAAAATCCAAGTCCAAACATTATATATGTAAACATAATAGAAGCTCCTGTTGCAATTGCACCTTTATCTGTTACATCAACATCTAATGGAAGAATAGCTATTAACAAAATACTAATAATAGCAATTATAGTAAAAATTTTCTCATACTTTTTTCTATTTATTTTATCTTTTAGAGTTATATATAAATAATAAAATGTTAAAATTGTTATCCAAATCATCAAACATACTAAATATAATTTATTAAGCAAAACTATAACCAAATTACTAAAATTAAATTCTGGTGTAACAACAAGCCCTAAAACAAGTCCACTAATAGACATAAAAATATTAGTAATAAGAAAATATTTATAAGTCTCATCTTCAAACTCTCTTAATCGTTGTTTACTGAAAAATATAATTGTAGTTGAAAAAATAAGTAAAAAAGCATAAATATTAATTAGTAAAAATCCTATAACACTTCCCACAAAATCACACTCCAACTATTCACGGATTCTCGTTTTTCCCTTTTTATCTTTATATATTTCTATACTATCTACTGCGATATTAGTCTCATTTACTACTACACTTATTTCATCTCCTGTAAGTTCTTCGTTTTTAAGAGCAATATCACTAATTTTATTTCCTGCATTAAGAGGCATAGCACTTCTTATTTTAAACTTAGAAGGTATTTGTCTAGAATTCATATCTGGATTTCCTATAATACTATTATAAACAATATCTTCAACAACTTTTATTTGTTCTTCCTCTGTTTTAGAATCATCTTCAAGAACTAAATGACACATAGGCATAACACCTCTTAAACCTTCATCATAATATGGAACAATTCTAGCATATTTAACATCAGGATTCTCTTCAATTTGTTTTTCTATTTCAGAAGGTTTTATTTTATATCCATCAATTCTAGCAAATGATCTTCCCTTTCTTTCATTAATAAAGAAACAACCATCTCTATCCATATAACCAAGATCTTTAGTTCTAATATATCTTTTTCCATTTTCTTCAAGTGTATATTGAGGCACAATAACATCATCATAGAGCATTCCATTTGTAATATGATCTGTATCTCCTCCAACTGCTATTTCTCCATATAACTTATCCATACCATCTTCAAACTTTAATGGCACTAACTTATCTTCAATATCTGGATCAACTATTATATAATCTGTTTTAGGAATTGGAATTCCAATAGTATTTGGTTTATTATAAGCATCCTTAGCATAAGTACCACATCCACAGTATTCACTCATTCCATGACCCTTTTCAACTTCAGCACGACTTCCATGTTCCTTAAGCCATTTATTAACTCTTTCTTCATCTTTATAAGTCATAGCATCTCCACCATAAATAACTTTGTTAATAAAAGATAAATCTTCATTTTCTAAATATTTACAATCTGGAAGAGATGTTAAAAATGCAGGTGGAGTCATAAAACAATTAGGTTTATATTTTCTAAGCAAATAACCAAACTCACTTATTACAAAATGAGGAACATGAATATTAATTCCTTTATTATAATAAGTTTGAATGTCATTATTATATCTTCCAAAAGGTGCAAATCCAGGAAGTAAATGAAGCGATGTCTCCCCTTCTTTTGGTCCAACACCTGCTATTTCACACTGAACAACTGATGAAATAGCATTTTTATTAGACAAAGTAATAGGTTTTGGTCTAGAACCACTAGTACCAGAAGTATGTCCTATATAATTAATAAGTTCTGGATCATTTACTATTTCAAATTTTGAATTTTCACATTCTTTCTTCAAATCACTATATTTATGAATTCTAAGAGGAGAAGTTTTTATAGCTTCTTCCAAGACTTTACCATCAGATTCCATCTTATTCATTTCTTCTAAAATAACTTTATAACTCATCAAAGTATCCATTGAAGCATCTTTTAAAAGACTATCATATTCACCATTTTTTAACTTATCATAATTGACTATATCTTTCATATATTCAAGTCTTCCATTTAAATCCATCGAATCACTTGGATCAAGTAAAATAATATCATTTATTCCAAGTTCTTTAAGTTCATTTTCAATTGGTTTAAGCATACCTAAATAACAAGGTGCAATCGCAACTATATAATTAGGTTTTTCGTATTTTATAATCTCAAGTACCTTTTTAGCATTAGCCATTATATCCATACTATCAGGTCTAGGATCAATAAAATCAGAAATTGCTCCAATTTGTGTTGCTCCAAACCAAAGTTCTTCCTCTTCTGGAATATTAGGAACCATATTCATAATTATGTCTCCTTTTTTTACTCCAACTTGAGTCAACACTTTAGATGCAACATCAGCATTATGAAACATTTCATCATAACTAACTTCTTTTCCATAATATTCATAAGCAGTTTTATTTTTTCTCCACTTATTTCTTTCCTTAAGTAATTCAACCATATTAGTTTTTGGATCACTTTCTGGGACATATAGTCCCTCATAATATTTCATCCACGGTTTATCAATATGTGGATAACCTGTTTTTTTTGTTTCCATTTTTACCTCCCGAAACTATCATTAATCAAATTAATTATAACACGATTTATCGTATTTAAAAACTTTTTTAAACAAAAAGTTAGTTTTTATTATAGTTTTGGGTCAAAAAAAAGCAAGTTTTTATGTCTAATTTGCGTTTCATAATTGGACACCATACCATTTTTCTAATTTTTCTTTATCATCTACTACACTGAATGCTAAATCTATTAAAATATCATTTATTTTATTCCAATCTCTTTTTAAGCAAACTCCATCGACTTCTTCAATATAAAGTTTATCTAAATTACTAAATTTTCTAATTTCGCTATCGCATCTTCCGAAATCTATATAATCATTATGCTTTACAATCATATAAACATTATCTGTATCCTCAAAATATAGTTCGATTTCAGGACATCTACTTGAATCTAATAAATTAAATAATTCTTTAAATTTCCCATAAGTAATCATACATTCACCTAAGCCTTTCACTTTTCATATTACCATACTCTTTTTAATTAATCTATCAAGTTCATTTTTGCCGAGTATCACAAGCTTTTCTTTATAAATATTTAAAGACTCTAAAATTTTATTTTCTATTTTTTTATACTCATGTACATCCTTTAGTGATTTAAACAAATTCTTAATTGTAGGATAAGTATTATAATCTTCTAATCCTCTTCTTTGCTTAATCCATCTAAAAATCATTTGTTTATATATCATAACGCTAGGTATTTTAATGTAATATATTTTATCAGCCATCTCTCTTCCTTTAATAAATCTTTTTCTTCCTACATCTTCAATAATCCAAGAATCATTATTAATAATAGTTTCAAAGTCTTTTTCTATTTCTTCATCCTTCCTATGAACTTCTAAATGTTTCTGATCATAAACAATTTTATCTAACTCATAATACTTAATATTATAAATTTTACTCAAAATTTTTGCTAAAGTTGTTTTACCTGCCCCAGTTGAACCCATTATATATATTTTCATAACTTCACCTTTCAAAAATATAAATAAACTAATTTCCTATATTTTATCATACCAACCACATTAAAAAAAAGACATTTTCATATCTTTTCTATTATAAAACTTTACCATTTCCATCTTCAATTAACGGATATAAAGTATTATAATTTTCATAGAAACACTTATCTTCTAAATCTATATAACCAGATATATTCTTTGGAAGAATTAAATAATTTGCATCATCTAAACAAGTCCAATCATCACTTTCTGAAAAATTGTCAGTAACTAAATAATCTAATTCTTCTTTTGGAGTTTTTATAATTACCATTTCTTTTCTAAAATCTGTATTACCCGATCCTGATTCTAAAAACTTATCAAAATCATAAGAATCTTCAGGTTCTACCTTTATTAAAGTTTTGTAAATATCTTTATCTACCATCATTAAACCATTTTCACAAATTATTTCCCCAACACCATTTTCAGTCATATGATAAAAATAATCAAACTCTTCAAAATCAAATAAGTTACTAAAATTTTCTTTTAGTTCATCATATTCAATAAAATCCATAAACATCCCCTTTTATTTCAATCTATTTATACCATTTATTAAAGATGGAACAATTTGTTTTTTTCTAGATACTTGACCTTCTATATACTCACCTTGTTTTATATTTTGCATAGCATATCCAGCTTCTAGAATTTCTTTAGCACTTTCTGTAAATATAAAATATGAACCATTTTTTAAAATATCAGTAATTGCTACTACTATAAATTTATAACCACCTTGTTCTTTCATATCCTCAATTAACTTAATATAACTATCCTTATCTTCCATTATAGAATCAATATCTAAAGTAAATATTTGACTAACAGCATATCTTGATTCTTCATCATAATTAAATGATTTTTTATCAGTATTTATAATCTCTTCTTTTGTCTTTCCTTTCAAAGATGTACCTGCTTTAAACATTTCAATACCATATTTTTCATAATCAATATCTGCTATTTTAGATAACTCAGCCACAGCTTCTTTATCATATAAAGTAGTAGTAGGACTATTTAAAATAAGTGTATCAGAAAGAATACCGGATAACATAAGTCCTGCTATATCTTTAGGAATTTCCATATTCTTTTCTTTATAAAGTTGATAAACAATTGTATTAGTACTTCCCACAGCCATATTTCTAAAATTAATTGGATTATTAGTAGTAAGATCTCCTATTTTATGATGATCAACAATTTCTACTATTTCTGATTGACCAAGGCCCATAACACTTTGTCCACTTTCATTATGATCAACTAAAATAACTTTTTTTCTATTAACATTATCCAAATCTGTAAGACGAAGAAGTCCTAAACATTTATTATTATCATCAATCACTGGATAGTTATTATATTTTAATTTCTTTGAAATATCAACAAAGTCATTATAATAATCATCCTCGTGAAAACAAGTAACACGATCAGAATCACAGAAAAATTCAGCATAATTAGAAAGTGAAATAAGTTTTAACGTATAAAAAGAATCATATTCAGTCCTAAAAACATTAACCTTATTCTTTTTAGCATTTTCATAACACTCTGGATCTAAATCTTGTGTTCCCACAACAACAATATTTTTTATTCCTTCGTTAATAGCATAATTAATAATCATTGGACGGTTTGAAGTAACTAAAATATCTTTATCAGAAAGTTTTATTTCATTTACAAATATCATTGAACGATATCCCCCAACTAAAACTTCTCCTTCTATTTTCTCGTTAAATCTTAAAATTTCTCTAGCGTTTAAAACCTCAAGAATATTATCATACGAAGTATTAATTTTTCTAAGATTACCTCCAATTAATTTATTGAGAATCATTTTTAAAGTAATAAGTCCCACAAAATTATGATTATCATCTACGATAGGAAGACCTGTTATTGATTTTTCAAGTAAAAAGTCATATACTTTTTTTATAGAATCAGTATTTTTCATACAATAATTCTTATGATATTCTATATCCTTTATTTGTAACTTTACATTATCTAAATAACTAGGTTCAGATACTTTAAACTTTTTTAAAACAAATTCTGTTTCTTTATTTATTTCATCTAAAATTCTAGGTTCTGTATTAAAGCCCAATTCATTTTTATAATAAGACAGTGCAATCGCTGAACAAACTGAATCAGTATCAGGATTGTGATGCCCAAAAATATAAGTTTTTTCCATATACTATCACTCCTTAAACAACATTTACATTTTACCATAAAATACCCCTTTAGTGTTTAAAAAAAGATAATTTATTAATATTTTACACCAAAAAGTTCTTTTTTATTTTTAAAATTATATAATTAAATAGATTGACACACTAGATATTTTTTTGTTACAATTAAAAAGCAATGGGTCTATAGCCAAGTGGTAAGGCATGGGTCTGCAAAACCTTGATGCGTCGGTTCAAATCCGACTAGGCCCTCCAT
>CAYVXN010000034.1:1508-10259 GCA_964455135.1 uncultured Mycoplasma sp. | reverse complement strand
TTTTTTTGTTTAAATTTTTATAAAAATGGTCATTATTTAATTGAAATAAAAAAAGTAAAAAAATTAGCACTCATATATTGACAATGCTAGTGCATACTATTATAATGTAATTAGCACTTGATTAAAAGCTGTGCTAAAAGAGGTGGTTGTATATGCTTACATCAAGACAGGAAAAAGTTTTAGAGATTATTATAAGAGAATATGTAAAGAATGTTACTCCGGTTGGTTCTAAACTTATTTGTGATGAACTTAATTGTTCGTCAGCAACTGTACGTAATGAAATGTCAATTTTGGAGTCAGTTGGTTATCTTGAAAAAACGCATATTTCATCAGGACGTGTTCCTAGTGAAAAGGGTTATCGTTATTATGTAGATAATTTAATGAAACCTAAGGAAATGACTGGTGAAGAAATGCTTAAACTTCAAACTATTTTCAATAATAATAAACTTGAAATTAATGATTGTCTTAAGAGAAGCTTAGAAATTATTTCTGATCTTACAGATTATACCTCAGTAGTTCTTGGATCTAATTCTAGTGAAAATAAACTTAAAAAAGTTGAAGTTTTACCGCTTGATTCTGATAAGTTAATAGCAATAATTATAACTGATAAAGGACATATTGAACACAAACAAATAAATGTTTATGGAGTACAACTTGATGAGATAAGTAAAACAGTAGAGCTTATTAATAAACTTATTGTAGGAACTCCGATTAATGAAGTTAAAGAAAAACTTGAGTTTGAAATAAAACCTATAATTAATCAATATGTAAAACAACATGAAGCTATTTATAATGCTTTTTATGATGTATTTAATGACTTTGTTATGAAAAGTGATGTTTCATTTGTGGGAAGAACTAAAATACTTAATCAACCTGAGTTTAATAATGTTGAAAAGATAAAGAAAATTTTTACTAAATTAGATGATGATACTTTGTTGGATACAATTACAGAAGATGATAAAGATATTAATATCTATATTGGTAATGAATCACATCTTGATGAGGATGTTACGGTTATAAAAACAAAGTATAAAACTGGTGATGATGAAGGTGTTATTGCTATAATAGGACCAAAGAGAATGGAATATGCTAAGGTAGTATCGCTTTTAAATTATATTAAGGAAAATTTAGATAAGAAATAGCAAGGAGTGTTTATGGAAAAAGAAGAAATATTAGAAGAGAAAAAGGTTGAGGTTGAACCTAAAAAAGAGAAGAAAAATAAAAAGAATAAACAGGTTGAAGAACTTACTGAAAAGCTTAAATCTTTAGAAGAGGAAACTTTAAGAGCTAAAGCAGATTTAATAAATTATCGAAAAAGAAAAGATGATGAAGTTTCTAATTTATTAAAGTATTGCAATGCTGATATAATTATGTTGCTTCTTCCAGTACTTGATAATTTTGAAAGAGTTATAAATAAAGAAGATATTCCAGATGATGTGAAAAGTTATCTTGAAGGATTTAAACTTATTTATAAACAAATTAAAGATATTTTGGAATCTAATGATGTAAAAGAAATAGAGGCTTTAGGTAAGGAATTTGATCCTATGTATCATCAATCAGTTACTATGAGAAAAGATGATACTAAAGAATCAGGAATTGTTCTTGAAGTATATCAAAAAGGATATACATATAAAGACAAAGTTTTAAGACCAGCGATGGTTATAATAAATGAATAATTGATAAGAAAGAAGGAGATTAATATGAGTAAAATAATAGGTATAGACTTAGGTACAACTAATAGTTGTGTTGCAGTCTTAGAAGCAGGGGAAGCTAAAGTAATCCCAAATCCAGAAGGTAATAGAACTACACCTTCAATTGTGGCATTTAAAAAAGGAGAAAAGTTAGTAGGTGATGTTGCAAAACGTCAAGCTGAAACTAATCCAAATACTTGTCGTAGTATTAAGAGACTTATGGGTACTAAGGAAAAGGTAGAACTTGATGGTAAGAAATATTCACCAGAAGAAATATCTGCGATGATTTTGACAGATTTAAAAAATAGTGCAGAAGCTTATCTTGGAGAAAAAGTAACAAAAGCTGTTATTACTGTTCCAGCATATTTTAATGATGCACAAAGACAAGCTACTAAAAATGCGGGTAAAATTGCAGGGCTTGAAGTTGAAAGAATTATCAATGAACCAACTGCTGCATCACTTGCATATGGTTTAGATAAACAAGATAAAATGCAAACTATTCTTGTATATGATTTAGGGGGAGGAACTTTTGATGTTTCTATTCTAGAACTTGGTGAAGGAGTTTTCGAAGTTAAAGCTACAAATGGTAATAATCATCTTGGTGGTGATGACTTTGATGAAGTTATTATTAAACACTTAGTTTCTGAATTTAAGAAAGAAAATGGAATTGATTTATCTAAAGATAAAATGGCAATGCAACGTCTTAAAGAAGCTGCTGAAAAAGCTAAGAAAGATTTATCAGGAGTTAATTCAACTCAAATATCTTGTCCATTTATAACACAAGGAGAAGATGGTCCACTTCATTTAGATACTACACTTACTCGTGCTAAGTTTGAAGATTTGATTAGAGATTTAGTTGATTCTACTTTAAAACCAGTTAGAAATGCTCTTAAAGATGCAGGAATGAAAAAGGAAGATATTGACCAAGTAATTTTAGTTGGTGGATCTACTCGTATTCCAATGGTTCAAGAATTAATTAAGAAAGAACTTGGTAAGGAACCAAATAAATCAGTAAACCCAGATGAAGTTGTAGCAATGGGAGCAGCTATTCAAGGTGGAGTACTTACTGGAGATGTTAATGATATCGTACTTCTTGATGTAACACCACTTTCACTTGGTATTGAAACACTTGGTAATGTTATGACAACTTTAATTCCTAGAAATACAACTATACCAACAAGTAAATCACAAGTATTTTCAACCGCGGCAGATAATCAACCAGCAGTAGATATTCATGTTCTTCAAGGAGAACGTCCAATGGCTATGGATAATAAAACACTTGGAAGATTCCAACTTACAAATATTCCACCTGCACCACGTGGAGTTCCTCAAATTGAAGTTAAGTTTGATATTGATGCTAATGGTATTGTAAACGTTACTGCTAAAGATCTTGGAACTAATAAAGAACAATCAATTACAATTACATCTAATACTTCACTTTCTGAAGAAGAAATAGATAAAATGATGAAAGAAGCTGAAGCTAATCGTGAAGCAGATGAAAAGAGAAAAGCTGAAGCAGATGCTATTAATGAAGCTGAAGCTATGGTTTTCCAAACTGAAAAGGCTATAAAAGACCTAGGAGATAAAATAGATGAAAGTGAAAAATCAGAAGCAGAAGATAAGATAAAAGCTTTAAAAGATGCTATTGATAAAAAAGATGTTGAAGATATTAATAAAAAGAAAGAAGAACTTCAAGAAGTAACATATAAATTAGCTGCTAAAGTTTATGAACAAGCTGCAAAGGAAGCAGAAGAAAATAAAACTGATAATAGTGAAAATGCTGAAGAACCTAAAAAAGATGATGTAAAAGAAGCTGAATTTGAAGAAAAATAAAAGTAGTTAGAGCCTTACAATTAGTAAGGCTTCTCATGCATAAAAAATAAAATCTAAAGGAGATACTATGTCAAAAACTAAAAAAAGAGAAGAAGTAAGTGAAAAATATAAATGGGATTTATCTAAAATTTATAGTAGTGAAGAAGAAATTAATAATGATATTGAAAAAATAAAAGAGTTAACAGAAGATTTTCTTAAATATAAAGGAAAACTTACAGAAAGTAGTGATTTGTTACTTTCTGCTACTAATGATTATTTTAGTTTAACTAGAATACTTGATAAGTTAATAGTTTATTCTCATATGAAATTTGATGAAGATAAGTCTGTTTCAAAAAACGAAGAAATTATGGGTAAAATAGATAAACTATGTGATGAAACAAGTGAAAAACTTGCTTTTTATACTCCAGAAGTATTAAGTGAAGATTATGATAAAATAAAAGAATATATTAAAGAAAATAATAATTTAAAAAAATATGATTTTATGTTTTATGATTTATTTAGAGAAAAGGAGCATATTCTTCCTCTTCGTGAAGAAGAAATGATGGCTCGTCTTGGGGAAGTGTTTTCTGTTTCAGAAAATACATTTAGAATATTAGATGATGTTAATTTGAAATTTAGTAATATTACTGATGAAGAAGGTAATCGAGTAGAACTTAATAATAGTAATTATTCAGTTTACATAAAATCTAAAGATAGAAGAGTGAGAAAGGAAGCATTTGAAAGTCTTTATAATTCTTATAATAACTTTAAAAATACATTTGCTTCACTTTTGAAAGGTAATGTTAAGACTAATTTCTTTATTTCTAATACTAGAAAATATAATAGTCCACTTGAAATGAGTTTGTATGATGATAACATTGATAAAAAATTATATCTTTCTTTAATAGAAAAAGTTAATGATAACTTAGATATTATGGAAGAATATATGACTCTTAGAAAAGATATTTTAGGACTTGATGAGGTTCATATGTATGATGTTTATGCTCCACTTGTTAAAGGAATAGATAAAACATATTCTTATGAAGATGCTAAAGAGCTAGTTATAAAAGCTTTAGAACCACTTGGAGAGGTTTATATTAATGATTTGAAAAAACTATTTGATAGTAATTGTATAGATGTTTATAATAACGAAAATAAAAGAGGAGGAGCTTATTCTTGGGGATGTTATGATACTCTTCCATATGTTCTTCTTAACTTTGAAGGAAAGTTTACTGATGTTTCTACAATAGCTCATGAACTTGGACATTCTATGCATAGTTTATATTCTCATAAATATCAAGATTATCATGATTCTGGTTATCCAATTTTTTTGGCAGAAATAGCATCAACTGTTAATGAAATATTTTTAAATAGATATTGCAGTCTTAATGCTGAAACTAAAGAAGAGAAAGCTTATTATTTAAATAATTTACTTGAAAACTTTAGAACTACTTTAGTTAGACAAACTATGTTTGCAGAGTTTGAACTTTTGATTCATGATTTAGAAGAAAAAGGAGAAGTTTTAACAGATGAGGTTCTTTGCAATACATATCTAGATTTAAATAAAAAATATTTTGGTGATAGTGTTATAAGTGATGATTTAATAAAATTAGAGTGGGCTAGAATTCCTCATTTTTATACAAGTTTTTATGTTTATAAGTATGCGACAGGTATTGCAGTAGCTTGTAAAATAGTAAGTGATATCTTGGATAAAAAAGAAGGGGCACTTGATAATTATATGAAATTTTTATCTAGTGGAGGAAGTGATTTTCCACTTGAAATTCTTAAAAAAGTTGGTATTGATATAGTAAATGATGATACTATAGATAAAGCTCTTGAGATGTTTAGAGAAACTTTAGAGGAGTTTAAAGAAATAACAAAATAGAAAGAGGTAGTTTATGGCAAAAAGAGATTATTACGAGGTTCTTGGTGTAGATAAAAATGCAGATGAAAAAGAAATAAAAATGGCTTTTAGAAGACTTGCAAAAAAATATCATCCAGATGTTAATAAAGGTTCTGATGCCGAGGAAAAATTTAAAGAAGCTCAGGAAGCGTATGCAGTTTTGTCGGATGAAAATAAAAGAAAACAATATGATCAATTTGGTCATGCCGCATTTGAAAATGGTGGTGGTGGTTTTTCATCTGGAGGATTTGATTTTTCAGGTTTTGATTTTTCTGACATATTTGATAATATTTTTGATTTTGGTACGGGTGGTAGTTCTTTTGGATTTTCTTCATCTTCTAAAAAAGGAAGAAGAAAGTCTAGAGGAAGTGATAGTTTACTTGTAATGGAAATTACTTTTATGGAAGCTGCTCTTGGATGTACTAAGGAGATAGAAATTACTACTACTGATACATGCCCTGAATGTTCTGGTAAAGGTGGTTTTGGAGAACATACTTGTGATGAGTGTCATGGAAGTGGTACAATTACTGGAAGTCAAAATACTTTGTTTGGAAGTTTCTTAACAAAGACTACTTGTCCTTCTTGTGGTGGTGAAGGAGTAACATTTGATAAAACTTGTTCTAAATGCCGTGGAAAAGGAAGAGTAAAAGCAGTTAAAAATGTTGATGTAAAAGTTCCTGAGGGAGTAGATACAGGAAATAGAATAAGGCTTTCTGGTATGGGAGAAGCATCACCTAATGGTGGTCCTAATGGAGATTTATATATAGAGTTTAAAGTTAAAGAACATGAATTTTATGAAAGAGAAGGAAATGATATTTATTTAGAACTTCCTATTACAATAACTGAAGCAATTCTAGGATGTAAAAAGGATGTAAAACTTTTAAATTCTGTTGTTACTTTAACTATTCCAGCGGGCTCAAATTCTGGAGATAAACATAGAATAAAAGGAAAAGGTATAAAAGATGTTAATTATCATAATACTGGAGATTTTTATGTTATTTTGAAAGTTATTACTCCAAAAAAATTATCTAGGGAACAAAAAAAGTTAATTGAAAAATTAAATGATACAGATTTATCTGATAAAATTATGGATAAATATAATAAATTCTTAAAACAATAGTGAGGAGTGCTATTGTTTTAATTTGTTAAAACAATTATTGTCAATTAATACTTTTCATGATAGAATAAAAATATCAGAAACGGGTGAATTTTATGAATGAATTTATAAGTGAATTCGGAAAAGAAAATTTTGTTATTTTAATTGCAATAGTGGGAGCAATAATTCTTGCTTTAATTGTTATTGTTTTAATAGAAAAGATTCAGGCTAAGGCTAGAATGAAAAAACAAATAAGGAAACAAATTTCAAATATGAATTCTGTTAGTAATAATTTTGAAAATCAAGTTGTTAAAGAAAATGATTCTAATAAAGATCAAATAGAAGTTTTAGAAGAAAGTTATGTTAATGATAATAGTAGTGATAATGAAGTAGTTTATGTTGAGGATGTTAATCCTAAACTTGAAGCAAAGGAAAAGCTTGAGGAAGTTACTAAAAAATTAATAGATAAAGAAGATGAGCTTATTGATCACACTCGTTTTGAAACTGAACAAGAAGAAAAATCAATAATAAGTTATGAAGAATTAGTAAAAGCTTCGCATGATATTGATGAAAAAAATGATAAATTACTTGAAGATGAAGGAGAAGCTGCGATAACTTTAGAGGAACTTTATCAAAAGCATGTTGATAATCAAAATAAAGTTGAAGAATCTAAAGTTGATGTAAAGGTAAATAATCCTGTTTTTGAGGAAGATGAACCTAAGAAGTTTAAAAATTCTGAGGTTATTTCTCCGGTTTTTGGTTTTTATAGTGGTAAGACAAAGCAAGAACAAATGAAACCAAAAGAAGTATTTGAAGAACTTGATAAAAATGTAGGAATGAAAGATTTAGAAGATGAAATTCAAAGGACAGAAGATTTTCTTTCTGAACTTAAAAGACTTAAGAATAAATTAGATTAATCTAATTTATTTTTTAAACGGAGGTAAAATTATGAGAGTTGGAGTTTATACTTTGGGATGTAAGGTTAATACTTATGAAAGTGAGTTTATCATAAGTTTATTTAAAAATCGTGGATATGAAATAGTTTCTTTTGATGATGATCCAGATATTTATATAATTAACACTTGTACTGTTACTAATAATAGTGATAGAAAAGATAGAAAAATAATAAATAGTATAAAGAATAAAAATGCTTGTAAAGTAGTATGTGGATGTTTTGTTGAAAGTGCTAAAAATTATGATTTTGAAGGAATAGATGTAGTAATTGGTAATTATAATAAGTCTAATATAGTGGATTTGGTTGAGGAATATTTAAAAACTAAAAAACAAATTATTGCTAAAGATAATATCATGTCTGTTCCTTTTGAAGATATGGAGATAAATCATGTTGAAACTAGAACAAGAGCTTTTGTAAAAATTCAAGATGGTTGTGAAAATTATTGTGCTTATTGTATTATTCCTTTTGTTAGAGGAAAGTGTAGATCTAAAGATAAAGATACTGTTATTAGAGAGATTACTAATTTAGTTAATAATGGTTATAAAGAAATAGTTTTAACAGGAATTCATACTGGAAATTATGGTGCAGACTTGGGTATAAAATTTTCTGATCTTTTAGAAGAAATTCTTGATATTGTTGGTTTAAAAAGACTTAGAATATCTTCGATTGAGATAACAGAACTTGATGAAAAGTTTTTTGAACTTTTGAAAAATCCTGTTTTATGTAATCATTTACATATTCCACTTCAAAGTGGTAGTGATAATATTTTAAAACTTATGAATAGAAAGTATACAAAAGAAGAGTTTAAAAAGATAATAGATAAAATAAGATTTATAAGACCAGATATTTCTATTACTACTGATGTTATTGTAGGGTTTCCTATGGAAACAGAATGTGATTTTGAAGAGTGTTTAGATTTTGTAAAAGAAATAGGTTTTTCTAAAGTTCATGTATTTCCTTATTCAAAAAGAGATGGTACTAAGGCTGCGAGAATGAGTGGTCATATTGATGGAAATACAAAAAAAGAAAGAGCTAGAAGACTTTTGAAGTTGTCTTATGAATTAGAAAAAAATTATTATGAGTCTCAATTAGGTAAAACTGAATATGTTTTAATTGAACAGATTCAAAATGGTTATGCTTATGGACATTCTACTAATTATTTGTATTTAAAACTAGTTGGGGATTACAAAGAAAATGAAATTTATGAGATAAATGTTTCAAAAGATATGTTTACTTTTGATAAAGATAAAGTTAGTATTTAGATACTAGACTGTAAAAGTATGTAATATTTTTT
>CAYVXN010000034.1:0-1408 GCA_964455135.1 uncultured Mycoplasma sp. | reverse complement strand
CAGTTTTAAAACAAAAATTTGTTGATGGAGTTGAAAAAGTTGAATGTG
Source organism: uncultured Mycoplasma sp. (assembly GCA_964455135.1). Lineage (GTDB taxonomy): Bacteria > Bacillota_I > Bacilli_A > RF39 > UBA660 > UMGS1449. The sequence goes on along the minus strand of CAYVXN010000034.1, from coordinate 1,360 downwards.
TTCAAGATGATGATGAACTTGAAATGATTTTTGAACTTGTTAAAAATGAAAATAGTGAAAGTTAATTGCTATTTTCTTTTTTTTTTGTTATAATTTAAAAGAATTTTGAGGTGATATTTATGTTTGTTGATGAGGTAAATATTAAAGTAGTAGCAGGTTCTGGAGGAGATGGATGTACTGCTTTTAGAAGAGAAAAATATGTAGAACTTGGTGGTCCTTTCGGAGGTAATGGAGGACGTGGTTCAGATATAATTTTTAAAGTTGATGAAGGACTTCGTACTTTAGTAGACTTAAGATATAACAAAATAATTAAAGGTCAAAGAGGGGCAAATGGTGAAGGAAAGAATAAAAATGGTAAAAGTGCAAAAGATATAGTTATAAAAGTTCCACCAGGAACAGTTGTTCGTGACAATGACACTAATTTACTTGTTTGTGATTTAAAAAATCATGGGGAAGAGTTTATTGTTGCTAAAGGTGGTCGTGGTGGAAGAGGAAATACTGCTTTTAAAACACAAAATAATCCTGCTCCTAGTTTTTCTGAGAAGGGGGAGCCTGGAGAAGAAAGATATTTAAAAGTTGAACTTAAATTACTTGCAGATGTTGGTCTTGTTGGAATGCCTAGTGTTGGTAAGAGTACTATTTTATCTAAAATATCACGTTCTAAACCAAAGATTGCAGCTTATCATTTTACTACACTAAATCCAAATCTTGGAGTAGTTAAGACTAGGGATGGAAGAAGTTTTACAGTAGCAGATCTTCCAGGACTTATTGAAGGGGCTTCACTTGGGGAAGGACTTGGAGATAAGTTTTTAAAACATATTGAAAGAACAAGAGTAATTGCTCATGTTATAGATATGTCTGGTTTTGAAGGAAGAGATCCTTTTGATGATTATCAAAAAATATGTAAAGAACTTGAAGATTTTGATAAAAGTTTGTTAAATAAACAAAGTCTTATTATTGCTAATAAAATGGATATGGAAGGAGCTGTGGAAAACTTAGAAAAGTTTAAAAAACAAGTTCCTGATAAAGAAATATTTGAAGTATCTGCGATTAATTCTGAAGGACTTGATAAAGTTCTTGTATATATGGCTGATCTTCTAGATAAAATTTTAGTTACTCCTTTGGAAGATGAAGAAAACTATGAAGATTATGTTTTATATAAATATAAAAAAGAAGATCCTTTTCAAATTGAAAGGGATGGGGATGTATTTATCTTAAGAGGAAAAGAAATAGAAAAACTGTTTAGAATGAATAAGTTTAATTCAGATGAGGCAATACTTAGATTTGCTAAGAAACTAGCTAGAATGGGTGTTGATGAAAAATTAGAAGAGATGGGTGCTAAACAAGGAGATATTGTAAA
>CAYVXN010000033.1:0-10642 GCA_964455135.1 uncultured Mycoplasma sp. | reverse complement strand
AATAATCATAAATATAAGGAGCACCATTTACACTTGATATATAAGTTGCATTACCATTATAAACATATAAACCTGTTGTATTTTGCACAAAATGTATACCTTGATGAGCATCTATATCCCAATAAGTAGTATATCCCTTTACATATATTGGTGTATTTGTTCCTGCTTTATAAAAATTATATTTTACAGTTATTTTATTAACTCCAAGAGAGTATACTTCCAGTTTTTTATTACCAAACCATAAACCACATTTAGAAGCACCTGGACTAAGTTTACAACCACCAAAACTATCAAGAGTCATTACAACATCGACTTTAGTGCCATTATAAGTTCCTACATTATAATATCTGGCTTTATACTTCCCTTTGGCTTCTTTTTTTGCTAACGAAACTTCGTCACGTACTGCTTCATCATAATTAGAATATGATTTCCATTTTTTTACATCTGTCCAACTCATTTTATAAGGATTAGTAATCTTAGCTTTCTTACTACTGCTACCAATTAAAAATGAATATTCGGCAGGAATTGGTTTGTTTTTGTGAACATATGAATATGAACTCTTAAGTAATGTCGATCTTTTTTTCCTAACATCTTTAAAATATTGTGTAACTGTAGCATTAGTACCGGAAGAACTATAACTTGGAGCAGAACTAACAGACTTATCTTTTGCTTTTAAAGCCTCAAGTACAGAGTTTTTAAGATAATAAGAATAATATGTTTTGGCATTACTAATATTCGTCTCAACCCCAAAATTTAATAAACCATTTATTAAATTTTGTGTATTAGAAAAATCATTAGTATTCATAGCACATTTATAATCACTTGTACAAGAGCTTAATTTATAATAACTAGGAGTTATAGAATAATTCCAACTAGAACAAGTCGTAGGAGGTGGAAGTGGTAAACATTCTCCTTTATCCTTTGCTTCTTCTGCATTAGCATAAATTTGATCATTTTCTCCATAATAAAAATCAATTCCAAAAATATTACCTGGTTCACAAGTCTTTTTGACATAGCTACAGCCAGCATCAATATATCCTTTTACTGCAAAAGGTCCAGAAGTATATTCATTACTTTCGCCATTCTTATCATATACTGTGTATTTACCATTATTATTAACTATTTCACATATTTTGTCTGGAGGTGTAATAATTTCTATTTCATCACTAGAATTAGTACACCCCTCATTATCAAAAAACCTAGAACTTCCTGAGCAAACCAAACAAGCCTTATATGTATATTTCTTTTGTCCATTATTGGTTATCATAACTAAACTATCTGGATTTGAACATACGTTGTTTTCAGAATCAACAAAATCATTTTTAACTATATTTAAAGATCTAAGTTCTGCTAATGAAACAATAGTCTTTTCACCTTTTTTAGGTATTTTATTTGGATAATTAGTATAATATTCCTTTCCTGCTAAAAGAAATTGTTTTTCTAAAGCATTATCATATTCATATTTTCCTTTATCTATATAATGAATAATTATACCAATAACCACAACACTTAAAACAGATAAAATAACCACAACAACCAAAATCTCTACCATGGTAAAACCTTTTTTATCTTTTTTATTAGTCTCTTTTATTTTCATAACTCCTCCTTTATTTTATATATTAATTATAACCTGTATTAATTTTTTTGTAAATATCAAAAAAGAGAATTTATATTCTCTCAATTTTATAAGTGTAATTATGATGGATCCGGGTTAGATTCTTCACTAATTGATGGAGGTGTTACTGGGTCTTTTGCAATATCGCCATCTTCTGGATTTTTTTGATCTTTATTATCTGTATCATCATTAATATTACCGCTACTATTTGATGAATCACTTATTTCATTTGAATTGTTGTCAGTATTGCTGTCATTACTTGAACTGTTACTAGTAGTATTAGAATCTGATTTTTTTATCGTAGAGCTTTTCTTTTTTGTGATACTACTAGATTTTTTAGTAGTTGTTTTTGTACTTGAACTAGAGGAATTAGTAATACTGTTTTTAGAAACATTTGATTTTGTAACTGAATGAATGTTACTAGCATCACTATCATAAGATGATTCTAGTTTTTCTCCATTTGCTACTTTTGAAATCATTTCTTTTGTCTTTGAAATACTTTCTTCATCTGGAACCATTACATAAAGTTCTTGATAAGGATAAGTGTATGTGTAATCATAACTTCCTGTACCTGTTAAACTGTTAGAAGTTATTGTCCAACTAGCATTATCTTTTAACTGCATTTTAGCAAGTTTTGTTATTGATTTCATAGGCATATTTGTAATCATACTATCTTTTAAAGAGTTTAGTAAACTATTATACTTTGTTATTATGCTAGGACTTGTACACTTTCTAAAAATAGCTTCAATCATAGCTTGTTGATTTTTTCCTCTTTGATTATCACCATCTGTAAAGGTTTTTCTTTCTCTAACAAAAGATAATCCTGCTTTTCCATCAACATTATTATATCCTTTACTGAAATTATATCCATTATAACTTTGAAAATCGTATTCTGAATAGACATCTACTCCTCCGAGAGCATCTATTATGTTTACTAAACTGCTAAAGTTAACTTTGAAATAATAGTTAATATCTATTCCTAATAAATCTTCAATGGTGGTAATAGAAGTTTCAATTCCATAATTACCTGCATGAGTAAGTTTATCTTTGTAACCACTTGTGTCATGAAGTTGAACATAATAGTCTCTTGGTATATTAGTCATTAATATTTGTTTTGTTTTTGGATTAATGGTGATTATCATATTTACGTCACTTCTTGATATTTCACTTACTTCTCCATACTGATCCATACCACTTATGTAAATATTAAATACATCTTTTGTTACATCAACGTCTTTAGATTCAACTTTGACTGTTACTTTGAATGTATAAAGAATTCTTGTTTTATCGCTAAAACCACTTAAAGAACTATTTTCATTACTATTTCCAGCATTGTCAAGTTTAGTTTTTTGAGATTCTTCAACTAAAATTGATTCATTTTCACTATTTAAAAGTGATGATCCTAAACTATCGAGATTACCATAACTTTCATTTTCAGTTTGTACAGTTTTACCTAATTTTTCTAAAGCTTTTTTTGTGGCATTACTATTATTGTTGTAGTATCCTAATGATTTATTAGAAATATCTCCTATTTCTTGATAGTTACTATCATTTTTTACTAAAACATGATAAGTATAAGTTTTATATTCTTCACTCATGTCATCTATTATTCCAAAAGTTTTAAATATAAAAAATGATGCTGCTAAAAAGATTACAGAAAATATAAGTGCAAAAATAGTTGATATCTTTTTGGGTTTCTTTTTTACTTTTTTTCTAAATAAGAAGAAATTTAAAATTAAATTTATTAAGAAAAGTGTTCCTGTTACTATAGCTAAATATTTTAGTGGCAGAATATTAATATATAAAATAACTCCTAAAAGTATTAACGATGAAATTATTAGTAGGAAACCAACTATTTTATATCCTGTTATTTTTTTCTTTTTGTCCTTTTTTCTTTTTTTCATAAACTACTCCTTTTATTATTTCTATAAATATTATTAAATAAATTGTTCCTCCGATGAATCCTGCAGTTACATCTGAAGGATAGTGTACTCCTAAATATATTCTACTTATTCCTATTAATAGAATTAGAACTGTCAAAAATAAACTTGAAACGATTTTTACTTTTTTATTCCAGTTACTATTAATAATTAAATAAATTAGAAAACCATAAAATGCTACTGCTACAAAAGAATGACCACTAGGAAAAGAATAGCCTTTTTCTTGTACTAGCATATCAATAGGTCTTTCTCTTTTAAAGATTAGTTTTAGTAAAATATTATTAATAAGAGCAGAAGCTAATAAATTAATGGGAATTATTACTTTCATTAATCTATCTTTTAGTACTATTATTAATACTAGTGACAAAAACATTAAGAAATAAGTACTAGCAAAAAATGTAATAATTTTATAAACTGCTGTTTTTTCCTCTGTAATATTTCTTACAACACTATTTATAAATTCATCATACCATAAATTTTCTTTTATCATAACGATTGATGTTATAAGTATAAATAATACACATAGTATGATTAGGAATATGTGCTTTTTTTTGATACATATCACCTCTTTTGATTATATCACTATTATCTTTTTTTTAAAAATTTAATTAAAATTTATTAAGCTGTTTACGTTAATTATACGAAGAACCTCTTAGTTCATAAACCATTTCATCATTTATAATACTATAAATATCATCTAGAGATAATAGTCTGTCAACATCTTGTTTTGTTATTTCTTTAAAAAAACTATTTGGTGTTTTTTGATTAGGACTACAAAAATAATACTTTGTTTCATTATTTATTGTTTCTATTTTTATAATATCTCCAGTAGGAAGAACATATTCAATTCTTTGTTCGTTTTTTTCTACATTATTAATGTTTATATTATTTTCATCTTTTATGATTGTTTTTTCCTCTATATTTTCATATAATCCAAGACTTTTGTTTTGATTAAAATAACTGTATTTTTCTAATAAATTTACTTTTATTGAAATGTTTTTGTCTTTTTGATTTTCTAGTTTATATTGTTTTTTTATGCAATGGTTAATTCCTTTAGTACCAGTTACTAGATAATTATACTTATTTTCATAACTTATTACTTCATTATTTTGTTTTTTTATACCAGTTTCTTCTGTTGTTATTATTTTATTTTCTACATCTACTTTTATTTTTCTTGTTTCTGTACCTGAATTTTTTCTTTTAAATTGATAATATATGGTATTATCAATTATATTAAAAGTTATTCCTTTTTCTTGTGGAATTATTGCAGTTATTTTTGATAAAATATGTTTTACCATTTCGTTAGAATCAAAATTTTGAACAATTGCAGTAATAAAATCATCAATAGTAGTGTACTTTTCCATCACATTCACCTCTTAATTATATATCTATATTTTAGCATATTATTTAGTTTTGGAAAACTATTGTTGTAAAAGTTTTTATTTGTTATTAATCAAGATTTATAAGTTCATAATTATTAGAGCCTATTTTTAAGTTTTCGCAAGCTTCTAAAAGATAAGTTCCATTTTGTCTTTCAATTCTTTCTATTAAATGACATTTTTCAGGATCTTTAGAGTTATAAATTAAATCAACACAAGCTCTGTCAAGTGAAACAGGATCAAGTGATGATGCTATTCCAATGTCTTTCATTTTAACTTTTTCTGGATTTGCAACACAATCACAGTCTACTGAAAGGTTATTTATTACATTTATGTAAACAATATTTTTATCCATATGATTAATAACACTTTGGCAACTATCTGCCATTGATTCTAAAAATTCATTTTGGGGTGCAGTATTTTGCCAAAGCAAGGAAACATCTTTTGTTTTTCCTGCAGTGTGGATCCATGCTTTTCCGGATGAAGATGCTATTCCAATGGACATATTTTTAAGTGCTCCACCAAAACCTCCCATTGGATGACCTTTAAAATGAGATAACATAAGGATAGAATCATAATTTTGAATATTTTTTCCTACATAGTTTTCTTTTAAGTGAAATCCTTTGTTTACAGGTAAAGCTATTTCGCCTTCTCTATCCATTATATCTATTTTAGCTATTTTATCAAAGCCATGCTCTTTTATTGTTTTTATATGTTCTTCTGTTGTATTTCTTCCTCCAGTATAAGCAGTGTTACATTCAATAATTGTACCATTTAATTTGTTAATGAGTTTTTTTATTAAATTAGGATTTAAATAATTTGGATTACCTTTTTCTCCAGTTGATATTTTAATACCAATATTACCTTTTAAATCTTTATTTAACGCTTCATACATTTTTATTAGACTATCTTCTGTTATTTCTTTTGTGAAATAAACTTTTGATTTTTTCATAACATCACCTTTTTCCTATCATAATTATTATACTCTAAAATTAAATTACATTCAATTTTCTTATACAAAAAAAGACTTTTTTTCAAGCCTTTTATTTTCATATGGCGTCCCCGAGAGGAGTCGAACCTCCGACCTATTGCTTAGGAGGCAATTGCTCTATCCTACTGAGCTACGAGGACAAAAATAAATGTTTTATTTAATTAAAACACTTATTAATAATATAAATAGGAAATTTGTTGCAGCTTTTAAATTTTTGAAGTCTCCGCCTAATTTTTCTTTTAATGAAACGTAATCATCTACTGCATCTACTATTACACTTTCTATGTATTTTGGAATAGTTCCTCCTATTGGATACATGTGCGATGCTATTATGTTTTGCTCTTTTTTAGATAAGTTAGTTATTTTTTTAGCATTTTCTAGAGCAATTTTTGGGTGTTTTATTAATCTTTCTCTTTTATTATCAAATTCTTTATCAAAAAAGAAATCATGTAATAGTGCAGCTTTAGTTGCACTTTCATAATCTAATCTTAATTTTTTGCAGATTTTATATGTTTTATAAGACACTTCAACACTATGATTAAATCTATTGCTGTTATGATGATGAGTTTCATTTTTTAATTTACTGAACTTTCTATTTTCTAGAAGTTTTTCAACTATTTGTAAATATTCTTTGTTTTCCATTTTCTCACCAATGAACATTATATCATAATATATGAAAAAAAGCAAACACGCTTGTGTGCTTACTTCTCATTTTACATTTAAAAATTTCTATGCATAAATGTTGGTATTTCAATTTCTTGAGGATCAAATCCACCATTTGAATCATCATCATCGTCATCATCAATATATCCTGAATCAGAAGTTTGATTGTTTAGTTGACTATAAAGTGGTTTTTTATTTTTATTTTTCTTATCAAATCCTGTTGCTATAACTGTTACAATAACTTCATCTGTTAGATTTTCATTGATAACAGATCCAAATATAGTATTTATATCAGTATTAGCTGCTGCTCTTACTACTTCAGCGGCTTGTTCTGCTTCGAATAAAGTTAAATTAGCTCCACCTGTAATATTAATTATAGCGTCTGTTGCTCCATGAATAGATGTTTCTAGAAGTGGAGATGAAACAGCTTGTTTAGCAGCTTCAATTGCTCTATCTTCTCCCATTCCAATACCAATACCAATGATAGCATTACCAGAGTTTTCCATTACTGCTCTTACATCAGCGAAGTCTAGGTTAACTAATCCTACTACTGCAATTAGATCAGATATTGATTGAACTCCACGAAGAAGCACGTTGTCAACTTCTTTAAAGGCATCAAGCATTGAAGTTGATTTATCTATTATTTCTCTTAATCTATCATTAGGTATAACTATAAGTGTATCAACGTGTTCTTTTAACTCTTCTATTCCTGCTAGAGCGTTATCCATTCTTCTTTTTCCTTCAAATGAGAATGGTCTTGTTACTATAGCTACTGTTAAAGCTCCTAAATTTTGAGATATTTCTGCAATTACAGGTGCGGCACCTGTTCCTGTTCCTCCACCCATACCGCAGGTAATAAATACCATGTCAGCACCTTTTAAGCTTTCTTCTAATTCTTTTTTTGCTTTAATAGCAGCTTCCTTTCCTATTTCAGGTCTTCCTCCAGCACCTAGGGTTCCTAACTGTATCTTATGTTCTGCTTTTGAAGCATTTAAAACTTGGGCGTCAGTGTTAACTGCAATAAAGTCAACTCCTCTTACTCCAGCATCAATCATTCTGTTAATGGCGTTTCCACCACCACCACCAACTCCAATTACTTTAATCTTGGCTAGTTGGTCCGTCATTGCTAAATCAAACATAACTTCATCTCCTTATTCAAATATCTTTCCAAATATTTTTCCTAGTGCACTGCCTGTCCCCATTTTCTTCCTTGCTTTCAGCATTTCTTCGACCTTTTCATCTACAAACATCGTATATTCTTTTTCTCTTAAATTAAGTTTATCAACAAAATATTTAATGGCTCCGTAGCTAGTAGAAAATTTACTATCTCTTATTCCTACTATATTTAAATTAAGTATTTTCCCTTTTCTACCATAAACATCTTGTAAAAGAGCATCGAAACCTAATATCTTCGTTACTGCCCCTGTAACTATTATATAACTAATTTCACGATTTGTTAAGCTATTTATGTCATTTTTAATATTTTTAAGCATTTCTGCTAATTTGTATTCCATAATTTCTGCTAATACATATTGATTTATTACAATATTTTGATTAAGTCTATTTACTACTTTGTAATTTTCGTCACTGTCAGCATATTTTCTATTTGCAACACCATATTCTTCCTTTATTTCTTTTGATTTTTTTTCATCAGTTTTAAAGTTGAATCTTATTACTTCGTCAATATCCTCTCCTCCGAGAGATGCGATTAATTCTTTTATAAGTATTCCTTTATTAAATACTGATAAAACACTTTTTTCTTTACCAATATCTACTAGAGCTACAACATCCTTATCAAGTTCTTTATCGCTTGTAGCATAATAATCTGCTATTGAAGATATGACAATATCTACTACTTCTATACCTATGTTTTCTAATATACCTACGACTGAATAAACATTTTTTTTAGGTACAGATACTACAACTGATTTTACTGCAAGTTTTTTGCTTTCAAGACCAAGAGGGTTTTTAACTTTTTTATCATTATCTATCTTATACTCGATAGGCATGACGCTTACTACTTCCATATCAGCAGTCACATGCTTTTTAAGTGACTTTTGAAGACAATTAAATATTGTTTCTCCATCGATGATAGAATCTTCTGTTTTAACATCAATTTCTCCTGTTGCAATATTAATATCACGATTATTTGATGGTACTACTGCTATTACTTGTTCTATTTTAGTTCCTAATTTACTTTCTAGATTTTTAATTGCTTTTTTAACAGCACTTGTTATTAAAGAAGCATCTACTATTAAACCTTTTTTTACTCCTTTACTAGGAACAATAGCAGTAGCCAAAACATTTAATTTTTCATTATACTCTTCCATTGTTACTAACTTTATTTCATCAGTACCAATATCTATACTTGTATATATCTTTCTCATATTGATCCCTCTTATCTTAATACGATTATACAATATTAACTAAAAAATGACAATAAAAAGTTTTTAGTAATTAAGAAATAGTCTTTTAAAAAACATTTAAGCTTTATTTATTCATTTTTTTGTATAAAGTCTAAAAAGTATCATAATATTTATTAGAAAGAGAGTGATGCGAGTGGATAAACAAGAGATAATAAAAAATATTGCTTATCGTACAGGCGGAGATATCTATTTAGGGGTAGTCGGAGCGGTTAGAACTGGGAAATCTACATTTATTAAAAAAGTAGTTGAGTCGCTTGTTGTTCCAAATATTGAAGATGAGTATGAAAGAAAAAGAACTTTAGATGAAATACCTCAATCTAGCGGTGGAAAAACAATTATGACAATTGAACCTAAGTTTGTTCCTAATAATGTTGCTAAAATCAAAATTGATGATATGACCTGCAATATGAGATTAGTAGATTGTGTCGGTTATGTTATTGATGATGCTAAAGGATATGAAGATGAAAATGGTCCAAGAATGGTAAAAACTCCTTGGTATCCTGATGAAATTCCTTTTATTGAAGCTGCTGAAATTGGTACTGAAAAAGTAATAAAAGATCATTCAACAATAGGAATTATTGTTACTACGGATGGAACAATTGGAGAGTTCGATCGAGAATGCTATGTAGAGGCTGAAGAAAAAATTGTTAACGAACTATATGATATTAATAAACCATTTATTATGGTTTTAAACACTACTAAACCAGGAAGTCCTGATACTGAAGTTTTAGTTCGTGATTTAAAAGATAAATATAAAGTACCTGTACTTCCTATGGATGTTTTAAATATGAATGAAGTAGAGATTACTAATATTTTAAGAGAGGCTCTATATGAATTTCCAGTTATTGAAGTTAATGTAGATATTCCTGAATGGATTGGGGTATTAAAACCTAATCATTATGTAAAAAAGGCTTATATCGAAAAGATTAAGGAAAGTGTTATTGAAGTGGATAAACTTCGTGATGTTGATGGAATAATTAATCATTTTAGTGATTGTGAATTTATTTCTAATTCTTATATGTCTGATGTTGATCCAAAAACAGGAATTATTACAATAACACTAGAAGCTCCAGAAGATTTATTTGAAAGAGTATTAAATGAAATGATAGATATAGATATTTCTAACAAGGCTAATTTGCTTTCAATGTTTCAAGAGTATAAAGAGTCTCGTCTTGAGTATGAACAATTTAAAACTGCTCTTAAAATGGTGAAAACCACTGGATATGGAGTGGCTAATCCTACTATTAATGATATGAAACTTGACAAACCAGAAGTTACAAAACAAGGATCAAGATACGGAATAAAATTAAAAGCTACTGCACCTTCTATTCATATGATTAGAGTTGATGTTGAGTCTAGTTTTGAACCGATTATAGGAACTGAAGCACAAAGTAAGGAACTTATTGAACATTTAATGAAAGATAGCAAAGATGATCCAAATAGTGTTTGGTCTAGTGAAATATTTGGTAGAAGTCTAGATCAAATTGTTCAAGAAGGTATTCAGTCTAAGATTGCTATGATGCCAGAAAATGTTAGATATAAGTTTCAGGCAACTATGTCAAAAGTTGTTAATAAAGGTTCTAATAACTTGATCGCGATAGTAATATAAAAATACTTCGATTTAATTT
>CAYVXN010000032.1:0-10856 GCA_964455135.1 uncultured Mycoplasma sp. | reverse complement strand
ATATCTGCAACTTCATTTGGAGTAAGACTTGTAGTATCTACTACTAAATCATAATTATTCATATCATCTCTTCTTACTCCATATAGATTAAAATATCTTTTATTCTCTCCATTAAATCTTTCTATTAAAGCTTTTTTATGTTCTTCAAAACTCAAAAAATTCTCTAAATCTTTTCTTTTTTCATCATTAAATGCTCTTTTAGCAGCTTCATCTATATCAACTTTTAAATATACTTTAAAAGACTCAGGAACAGCATACCAACCAAGTCTTGCATCAATAACAAAATCATCATTATCTAAAGCATACTCTTTAGCACTATTTTCTATTTCCATATCAATTTCTGGATGAGACTCAACATATTCTCCAAAATCTGCTAAAGTCATGTTCATTTCTTTAGCAAGTTTTCTAAAATATTCACCATTTCTATATACTCCAAAATTTAACTTTTCCATTAAAATTTTTGATACTTCACCTTTTCCTGATGCTAAATCTCCACTTAAAGATATAATATTTCTTTTTTTCATAAAACCACATCTTCCTCCCAATGTATAATAAAATATAACACAAAATTCAAAGTTTTAAAAGTTTTTCCATAATTATAATAAAATAGAGCGAACTAATATTGTAAAAAATTGTAAATTTCAAAAAATATTAATGATTTTTTTAGGTAAAAATAATCTTTAATGGTATAATATATATAGATAATAATAGAAAGTGAGGTTTAACTTTATGAAAAATAATATAAAAATATTACTACCAGTAGTAATAATACTAAGCTCATTCTTTTTTATAAATAACGTAAATGCTCTTTCAATGGGAAGAGTTACAAACGAAGCAGGTACTGATACTAGAAGTGGTCCAAGTACTAATTATTCAAAAAAGATATCATTGAAATATAATGATGTTGTCACGTTAACTAGTACTACTAAATACAAAGGAACTGGTTGTTCTAGTGGTTGGTACAGAATAAACTTAAATGGCAGTTACAATTACGTTTGTAGTAGTCATGTCTCTACTTCAACTTATACAATCAGGGTTAATAATTCATCAGGAGTGAATACTAGAAATGGTGCAGGTACAAATTATAGTATTTATAAAAGGATTAATAATAACGCTTTACTTACATTAAATAGTACTGCAGTAAAAAGTGGTAAGGGTTGTTCTAAAGGTTGGTACAATATAAAATATAATACTTACACAAATAAGTTTATTTGTCGAAACTACACAAAAAGTTATAATTCTAATAGCAATGTAATAGTTACAAATACGAAAGGTTCTGCTATAAAAAGCACTACTAATGCTTCTACTTCTATAGCAACAGTAAAATATAATGAAGCTCTTACTTTATATAACACTACTAAGTATAAAGGTAAAAATTGTTCTGCTGGATATTACAAAGTATACTATCGTGGTTATGCAAGATACATTTGTAGTAGTAATGTTTTAAATACTAAATATAATGCTACTGTTACTAATAAATATGGTGTTAATGTTAGAACTGGCGCTGGTACATATAAAACTAAACTAACTAATCTAAAATATAATACTTATATCTCTCTTGTTTCCTCAAAAAAATACAAAGGAACTGGCTGTTCTAGTGGTTGGTATAAAATTAAACTAAATGGTAAATATGGTTATGTTTGTAGCAACTATTTATCTACTTCTTCTCTTTCAACCTATGTCACTGGAATAAGCAGTATGAATGTACGTGCTGGCCCTGGAACAAATTATAGTAAAATAACTACAGTTGCTAAAAATGAAAATATTACTTTATTAAGTACTACTAAATATAAAGGAACTGGTTGTTCAAATAATGGTTGGTATAAAATTAGTATAAATGGAAAAACAGGTTATGTTTGTAGCAACTATACTAAACTTGGTGAAGTTCAATCTTCAACCTCAACTGCTCCTCCATCAACTAATAGTGAAAAAATAATTACTAAGAATTATACTAAATATAGTTATTATAATACAATAAACAAATGGACTTATAGAGTAAACGAAAATTACGCTTATGTTAGAACCTCTCCTACTGGAAGCATTCAAGATACAGTTTATCTAGGAACTGAACTTGATTATCTAGGGAGTTCAAAAGCTACCAGTAATTGTTCTGATGGATGGTACAAAGTTAAATATTTCACAAACAAAACAGGATATATTTGTAAAACATATGTTGACAAATATAGTAGTATTACAAAATCTGACTCCGCTTATTGTACTACATTAAAAAATAATGGTTTTCCTGCTAGTTATTGTCCTTATTTAACATATCTTCATTCAAAATATCCAAAATGGGTATTTAAAGCTGAAAAAGTTGGTGATAGTTTCTTAAATGCAATCAATCAAGAAGCTGGTAAAAATTACACCCAAATTACAAAAAGTAGTTATTTATCTTCTACTACTATTGCAGAAAGGCCTAATTGGAGAAGAGCTTCTGATGCTTATATTGCATTTATGCTTGATCCTAGAAATTATTTTAATGAAAAAAATATATTTGCTTTCGAACAATTAAGTTATAACTCTACTCTAGACAACAAAACAATTGTTAGAACTATACTAAACAATACTTGGCTTGATACAGATACTTATGCAGGTTATTTTGTAGATGCTGGTAAAACTCACAATGTAAGTCCTGGTGTTTTAGCTGCCAGGGTAAAACAAGAAGGTGGCTCTAAAAAAACATATGAAGGAGTTTCTGGGACAGTAACTAACTACTGGAATGTCACTAATAGCGGTTACATTTGTAGTAGTTCAACATATGGAACAGTAAATGGTTCTTATTTCAAAGTAAAATCAGGAACTTACCTAAATGTAAGATCTGGTGCTGGAACAAATAAAAGTAAATTAAAATATCCAAATGGTAATACAATTGCTGCTACCAGCAATGATTCAATAAAACTTGTAAGCACTAAAAAATATACTGGAGATGGTTGCACAAGTGGTTGGTATAAAGTAAGAGTAAACAAATCACTTAAAGGTATTTATAACTTCTATAATATTGGAGCTTATGGTGATAATCCTGTTTTAAGAGGTTTAGCAGCAGCAGCAGGATATGTTGATGATTTAGACGGAACTCCTTGGAATACTAGATATAAAGCGATTGTAAATGGAGCTTCATTCGTAGCAAATGGTTATACAAATCGTGGTCAAGATACTCTTTATTATCAAAAATTTGATGTTGATCCAAACACTACTTACTATAACAGATACTCTCATCAATATATGACAAATATTTTAGCACCTGCTAGTGAAAGCCTTTCAACTTATCGTTCTTATAAAAGTTTAGGAATTTTAAACAAAAAATTAGTATTCAAAATACCAGTATTCAATTCAATGCCTACTTCAATCACTTCTCATCCTATTGTAAAATAATATTTAATTAGATGTATAATATAATTTAATGGAGGTAAAAATGAAAAAATATTTATTCTTAATTAGTTTATTCTTATTAATGCCATCTATAGTCTATGCAAATAATAGTGCTACAATTGATATAACTTCATCAAAAGAAAATGTTTCAGTTGGAGACACAATTACAACAACAGTTACTATCAACAGTGACACCCCTATTGGGTACTATAGTTACACTTTAGATTATAATCCAAACAAATTAAAACTATTAAGTGCTTCATCTTACATAGTTGATAGTCCCAATAACAACAACACAAAAAAAATTAAAAAAGATTTTAAATTAAAAGTAATAGATAAAGGAACTTCAAAAATTTCAGTAAAATCTTATGCCATAACAAGTTTTTCAGATGAAAATAAAATAAATGTCAAAATTAATCCTGTTACTATTAACACTGAAGGTTTAATATCAACCTATTCTAATAATAATTATTTATCAACATTAAAAATTGACAATTACAAACTAAATCCTACATTCAACAAAAAAACCTTAAATTATAAATTAAATTTAAATAGTGATATTGAAAAAATAAATATAGTTGCCAAAGCAGAAAGTGATAAAGCTTCAGTTACAGGAGATGGAGAAATATCTTTATTAGAAGGAGAAAATAAAGTTGAAATAACAGTAACCAGTGAAAGTGGAAAAGAAAAAATATATACAATTCTTATCACTGTAAAAGATGAAAACCCAATTAAAGTAAAGATTAATGACAAAGAATATACATTAGTAAAAAACATATCAGCACTAGAGATTCCTGAAGGATACAAAGCTGTTAAAATTAAGATTGATAGCAAAGAAGTTGGAGCTTTATATAGTGACATTACAAAATACACTTTAGTAGGTTTAAAAGATGAAAATGGTAATATTAGATTGTATATTTATGACGAAGAAAATAATACCTACACTCTATATAATGAAATAGTATTTAATAAGATATCCTTTTTACCACTAAAAACAAATGAAACATTAGAAGGATATCAAACTTATAATGAAACAATTAATAAAGTTGACCTAGAATGCTATAAACTATCAAGTAATTCAGATTATTGCATTATATATGGAATGAATATAAACACAGGAGAAAAAGGATGGTATTCATACAATAAAAAAGAAGAATCAATTCAAAAATACAATGATGAATTATTTAATGTAAATAATGAAAAAATTAAAAATAGTAAAATATTAATTTATATATTATCTGCTACCACTCTTATTTTTGGAATAACTACAATAACACTTGCAATAAAAAAAACAAAAACAAAAGATAAAAAGTAAAAAAGATTAAGAATCCCTTAATCTTTTTTTATACATTAAAACCTTTTTGATACATTTTCTCTTTTATTTTATATTCTAACTGCTTACCACTATATTTTTTAGAATATTTTTCATATAATTTTTTATATTCTTTTTCATAAATATCTTTATCATCTATAACTATTCCATCTAAAACTTGTAAAATATCATCCTTATAAAATCCTTTATTTAAAAGATTCATCAAAACTTTATTCTTTAAAACATAACAAGATTTGCTATTATTTAGTTTTATTTCTTTGTCTACATTCTTTTTTATTTTTTCCATTTGTTTTTCCTTTGAATAGTTTAGTAATTTTTCATCTATTATAAAACTATCTATCCCCAGTTTTTCTAAATCTTTTTTTATTTTTAGTGGCCCAACATTCTTTAAATTCATTTGATCATTTATATAAGATTCAGCATATAAATACTTATTTATATAACCTTCTTCAGTTAACTTATCCACTATTTTTTCTATTATATTTAAAGAATAATTGTATTTTTTTAAATAATCTATAATTTCTTTTTCTGTTCTTAATTTCATTTTTATATAATTCATTGCTTTATAATATGCTTCATAATAAATATTATCTTTTAAATATTTAGATAATTCATCACTTGTTATTTCATTCTTTGTTAAAAGTTTATATTTCAAAATAACATCTTCATATATTACATAATTTTCATTATCTATTACTACTTTATATTTTCCATTTCCTAAAAACTTATAACTTAATATTTTCATTATAACTCCTTTAAAGAAAAAGAACTAATTTGTTTTTATTTCAATTAGATCCTTTTCTACTTCTTCTAATGCTCTACCTATATTTTTTGAAGAAACATAATCTTCTTCTGACATTTGCAAATGCCCTGTTTCCCTTATCTCATTGCTTCTTTGTGCTACAATATGAACTAAGCGATACTTAGAATCAACATGCAACAACAATTTATCAATTGATGGATATATCATTTGTATCACACTCCCTAATTTAAGAATATAATATATTTTTAATCTTTACAAGCAAAGAGTGTAAATTGGACATTATTTGACAATCATTTTTTTATAATACTAAAAATTTCTTCAAAAAACTTATCACTATTTAAAGTAATTGGATATTTACTAGATATAGAAATTAAATAAAGTGCAGCAAGAAAATCTTTTTGAAAAACTAGTGCTATATTAAATAATTTCTTATAAACATTTTCTTTGTCATTCGATTCCATATATTGATTATATATATATCCAATCAACATTTTCCCTTTTAAGTTCTTGTCTATTTTTACATAATTAAGTGTTTTGGCTTCTTTTATTAGTAATTTATTAAATTTATCTATATTATAAATTTTATCATCTTCTATATCAAATACTGTTGCTAAATACTCCAAAGCTTGATTTATTTCTCTATCTATCTTTTTCCCTTGTTTGATATTCAAAAAAATATTTTGATATCTTTTGTTTTTCAATATTTCTGTAATTTTTATTTTCTTTTTATCCGAAAGTAAAATCTTTTTTATTAGTTTTATATAATAGTCGCTTATCTTATTATAATTTTTTTCAAGATGTCCTTTTTTAAAAGTATAATCAATTCCATCTAGTTTTTTATAATATTTCATTGTGTCATTATACCCCAGTCTAATATTCCTTTTAGCTACCTCTGTATCAAAATTCAAAGTAAACATTTGCTTATTGTTATTTTTTATATAATCAATTTTTATATTCTTATCCTTTACTTTTTGTTTTATCCCAATAGCAGAAAGATCAACTGCTATTATCTCATCTGCTCCCATATCAAGTGCCAAATTAATTGGTAAATTATCATAATAACCTCCATCAATGTAATATTCACCATCTATCTCTTTCATTTCTATTGCTGGAAAACAAGTTGATGATGCTATTATATAAGAAATCAATTTGCCTTTAGGAATTTGATCTTTAGTAAGCATTTTAGGTACTCTACTTTTCAAATTAACTGTCACTAAACCATAATCCATCTTTGATTTTCGTATTTTATCCTCATTTATAATTTCCTCTAAAAACTTTTCAGCTTTATCAAACTTAAGACCTTTATTTTCAATCATTTCCTTAGCAACTTTTTGATAATCCTTTGGGTTTTTGAAATCATAATCAAATAAATTATCAGTAGAAACTTTCATCCAAAGTTTCTTAGCTTTTAAATAATCTCCTGCGACAAAAAGAGCACCATTTATTGAGCCAATTGATGTTCCTGTAATTATATCTATTTTTATACCTAATTTTCTTATTGCTTTATAGACTCCTAGCTGATAGGAACCTTTAGCTCCTCCTCCAGATAATACTAATGCTCTTTTCATGTAATCACCTCTACTTGTTAGTATATCATATTTAAATCTTTTTTTATATTATTGTAAACCAACTAGCATCTTTTAAAATATTTTTCATAGCCTTTCGTGTCAAATTATTTACAGTAGTCGTTATATTATTTAAGTCCTCTGCTATTACTCTGTTAATATCCCAAAAAATAGGAATAAAAAATATTTTTAGTGAAATTTTTCTATTATCATATATACATATATCTGTTTCAAATTTCATATTTTTATCATTGTCAAAACAAAAGTTTTTATTATCCTCAGTTAAATATATTTTATTTTGCAACATTTTATTTACATTTATTTCCAAACAATAAGCCTCACAATTATCTAAACTATCACACTTTCCTTCAGAAAATAATAAAAACTCTTCTCTAAAAGATTTTAAATTTTGCTGTAATATTTTTTCTTTTAAAAAATAAATGTTACCTTTTTGATTATATAAATCTACATTAAAATATTTTTTTACAAAATAATTACTATCTTTATTCTCATTTAATATTTCTATTCTTGTTACAATTCCACTTTTTACATAGCCCATACGCTAATCCTTTTTATCAATTGGTACAATTTTTACTGTATATCCAATTGGTTCCAAAATTTTTATCAATGAATTAATTTGAGGTGAATTAATATGATTCTCTATTTTAGCTATCTTCTCTCTTATTACTCCAGATAATTCTGCTAAAGATTTTTGAGTTAATCCTTTTTCTTTTCTTAATTTGATAAAATCACATATAAAACTATATTCCAAATCTAACAATAATTTTTCTTTTTCCATACATATCCTCCTGTACAAATTGTACAATATTTTATACCCATATTGAACAAAAAAATAACAATTACCAAAAATTACCAAAAAGAAAAACTACTTCATTATAGTAGTCTTTATATTTCCTCTATTTTCATAAAATTTGTTATTCTTTTTTCAGTATTTTTAGAAAATCCTCCAGTTATTAAAACTTTATCTTTTTCTTTTAAACCAAAAACTCTTATTGCCTCTTCTCTCGCTAGTTTTATTATATCATCAGTTGTTTTAACAAAGGGTACTATAGTCGTTATAACACCATAATTAAGAGATAAACTTCTAGCTACTTCTTTGGTAGTACAAGTTGCCAAAATATAACAATCTGGTTTTAAATTACTTATACCTCTAGCAGTATAACCACTAACAGTTGAAGCTACTACAACTTTTATGTCAAATACCTTAGAACTTTCTACAACACTTGCAGCAATAGTTTCGGTTACTCCTGTTTTTACTTTGTTTTTAAAACTATTGTCATAGTATTTTTCAGCTTCCTCGCAAATATCTGCCATATATTTTACTGTTTCAATTGGATATTTTCCACTTGTTGTTTCTCCACTCAACATAACTGCATCTGTTCCATCTAAAACAGCATTAGCAACATCGCTAACCTCTGCTCTTGTAGGTCGCAAATTCTTCTTCATTGATTCAAGCATTTCAGTAGCCACAACACAAACTTTTCCTTTTTCACGGCATTTTTCTATAATAATTTTTTGATAAATAGGAAGTTTTGTCATTTTAACTTCTACCCCAAGATCTCCTCTTGCTACCATTATTCCATCAGACTCATCAATTATTTCATCAATATTATCTATTCCAGTCATACTTTCTATTTTTGAAATTAATTTTATATCTTCTCTATTCTGTTCCTTTAGAATTTTTCTTACACTTAGAACATCTTCTTTTGAAGAAACAAATGATAAAGCAATAAAATCTGCTTTATTCTGACAAGCATATACTATATCTTCATAATCAATACTACTTATAAAAGGAATATTTAATTTTACATTTGGAACATTTAAACTTTTCTTATTTCCTAAAACACCACCACTTATTATTTTACAATTTACAAAATCTTCGTTCTTTTCTATAACTTTCATTTTCATAAGACCATTTTCCAAAAGAATTACATCTTTTACTTTTAAATCATCCAAAACTTTAGGATAATTTACAGAAAAACGCTCATTATTACCTAGCACATCTTCTTTAACAATTTTTATTGTTTTACCTTCTTCTAAAACAATACTATCATTTTCCAACATCCCGTTTCTAAATTCAGGGCCTTTAGTATCATATAAAATACCAACATTTTCATTTAATTTATCTCGCACTTTCACTATAGTATCTACTGCTTTTTTTCTTTCTTCAATAGTTGCATGCGAAAAATTAATACGTGCAACATTTACACCATTTTTTACCATATTCTCAAATACTTTTATATCATTACTAGCAGGACCAATACTTGCTATTATTTTAGTTTTTTTCATCATCTTAATCTCCTTCTTTTGTTATTTTATTAAAAATCAAAATCAGTTTCCTTCTTTTTAGGTTTATCTTTCTTTTTAAATCTCATAATTATTACACCAACAATTATCGAAATAAATACTAAGCACCCAACTATCAATATAATAGAATCATAATCATAAATATGTACACTTAAATCTATAGGAATATTATTTTTAACATCAAGATCATTATTAATAGGCGGTTCAATGTTTAAATCTGGATTTAACTGTCCTATTTCCATGTTAATACCAAAATCCTTAGATGTAACATCCCATACATATTTATTATTTTCTTTATAATCAGCATTACTAACAATAACATTATCATCAGTAATAATACTAACCTTAATATCATCAGCATAATCTAAACAATAAAAAGGCGAAATTGTATAAAAAGAAATTTCATAATCATCAACATTAAAGCTAAAATCATCGAAACATTTTTTTAGAATTTCACTATTTTCAAACAATTTATAATCATAACTATTTTTTAATACAACAGTATAATTATTTTTATCTTTTTTAATATTTTTCTTATATTTGATTGTTTTATCAACATCAAAATATACATCATTTGTAAGAAGAGAACTTAAATAAGAATCTTGGTTATTAATTTCAAACTTATAAACTATAGTTTCATAAAAATTTCTATTAGAATCTATTTGCAAATTATAGTCTATAGAACTAGCATCAACTCCACTACAAAGAAAAATATTAAACAAAAAAGTCGTAAGTAAAAGTAATGTCTTTTTTAATTTCATAAAATTCATTCCTTTCAATTAAGTAGCCATTGCAGCATGAGTTGTTTTTATTAATATGTCCCCTCTATACAAATTATTACAAGATTTAGTATACTTTTTATCTTTCAATATAGTAAACTCTCCAGTTTTTTTAACAGCCTTCATAATTGAATAGCCATCAGTACAACCTAAACCAGGAGTAGCCTTAGTTACCCCAGCAGCTCTTAAACAAACTGCAATAACTGGACAACATGAAGTCCTGCAATCTGTTGTTACTTTAGATACATCCCAATTAACTTTTTTTGCTGCAACCCACAATTCTTTCCACTCGTAAACATATTGTCCTAAAAATTTATGTTTTCCACCTCTACCATATCCAATGTGATCATTAGCAGCTACAACTTCCATACAATTAGCAGCAATACTAGCTTTTTTAGGATCTTTAAATCTTGCAACATATTCCCACTTGTTTCCATTTTTAGCAATAAAAACTTCATTTCCCTTTTGGTCTCCTCTAGGATGACCACTTGGCTGACCAATACCTCCACTCGTAGCATGTGCTATTTTACAATTAGATTTAATATATTTAGTTGATACATTTTTAGTAGAAAAAGAACTAGAACTAGAACTAGAACCTGATGAAGATGCGTTTTCTTCGATCATATCTTGCTGTTCTTGCTGTTCTTGTTTTATTTTTTCCTTGGTTTCTTCCTTTTTCTTTGCTTTATACTCTTCATACTCTTTAGCTTCTTTCTCTT
>CAYVXN010000031.1:6192-10955 GCA_964455135.1 uncultured Mycoplasma sp. | reverse complement strand
TTATAGTGATATAGTCTTAATAAATTTATATTATTTTCTCTTTTATAGTTTATTTCTTTATATATTTTATAACAATAAAGATAAAATTTATTTTAATATAATATTAATTAGCACGCTTGGAATAATTTTTTATGATTTTTATCTCTTTTTAATTTTAAATTTATTAAATTATTCTGATTTAAAGATAGATTATCTTTATTATAAAATAGTTCATTCTTTATTTTTTAATATTATTTATATATTATTATCTGTTTTAATTTTAAAGAGTCGAATATTTGGTTATAATAACTATAGAAAAAAGAGGTAAATAGTTTATTTTCATCATAAAATGTTTTAGGTGATGGAAAAGTGAAATATAAATCTATTGATAAATATTTAAATAAAAATAAGAAAAGTTCTTCTTCTAAAGGATTTTTTTATAAATTTGTAATTAGAGTATTTATTTGTATTGTTCTTGTTTTGGGACTTTTAATATTTTTAAAATTTGATAAAAATAACAAACAAATAATATATAAATATCTTTATGAAAATAATATAAATTTTGCAACAATTAATAATTGGTATCAAGAGCATTTTGGAGATATTTTGCCATTTCAAAATATTGTAAAAGATAATACTAAATTGGTTTTCAATGAAAATTTGGTTTATGAAGATGCTAGTGTTTATAAAGATGGTGTTAAATTAAAGGTTGATAGTAATTATTTAGTTCCTATAATAGAAAGTGGAATAGTAGTGTTTATTGGGGAAAAGGATGATTATGGTAAGACAGTTATAATAGAGCAAGTAGATGGTGTTAATGTTTGGTATGGTAATATAGATAACATAAATGTTAGTTTATATGATTATGTATCAAAAGGAGAGTTATTAGCAGAAGCAAATAATAGTTTTTATATGGTGTTTCAGAAAAAAGGAAAGTATATAAAATATCAAGACTATCTTAAGTAAAATATATATTCATCCCTTTACTTATCTTTTGATTGGTCTTTCTTTTGTTACAGGGATGTTTAAAGAGTTTTTTATGATTTTTTTCATTGTGTTATTTCATGAATTAGGACATCTATTAATGGCGAAATACTATAAATGGAATTTTGATAAAATAGCTATTTATCCTTTTGGGGGATGTACTAAGTTTGATGAAAAAATAAATAGATCAATGAAAGAAGAACTTTTTATTTTATTTAATGGGCCAATATTTCAAATGATTTTATTTGCTTTTGTTTTTATTCTTTTTAATGAAGGGTTTATTTCTTTTAGAGGCTATACTATTTTTAAACATTATCATTATACGCTTTTACTTTTTAATTTACTTCCTATTTATCCTTTGGATGGAGGTAAGATTTTAAATATTGTTATTAACTACTTATTTCCTTTTAAAAAAGGTAATAAATTAGTTGTAGTAATTTCTTCTTTTATTTTAATAGTAATGCTTCTTTTATATAAAAATTTAAATTTTACTTTGATGGGGATTCTTCTTTTTACAGAACTTATAATTTATTTTAAAAGACAAGATTTTTTGTATAATAGAATGCTTTTAGAAAGATATATGTTTCCTTTTAATTTCAGTAAGTTTAAAATAATAAAAAGTAAGAATTCTATGTATAAGGACAGGAGACATATAGTTTTATATAATGGGAAATATATTACTGAAAAAGATTATTTAAATAAAAGGTTTAGGTGATTGAATGAAAAAAACAATATTATTCTTTATTTTTATTTTGTTTTTAGTGTTAGTAATTAGTTATTATTATGAGAATAGTATTAGTAATAAAAATGAAAATAAAATAAATAATAATTATGATAGTGAACAAAGAGGGGTTTTTATTTCTTATATAGATTATGGTAATTTAAGAGGTAGTACTAAAGAAGAGATGGAAAAAAGTATTTCTCAGATGATTAATAATGTAAGCTATTTTGGACTTAATACAATTATTTTACAAGTTAGTCCTTTTAGTGATGCTATTTATCCTTCTAAAGTATATCAATCTTCTCATACTGTGGTAAAACAAGAAGGAGATGATCTTCCTTTTGATATTTTAAAATATTTTATAGAAAAATCTAAAGAAAAAAATATAGATATTTATGCTTGGTTTAATCCTTTTAGAATAAGAAATGATAATAATAAGGGTGATATAAGTAAAGATTCTTATTATTATAAATGGTTTGATACAGATAATATTCAGGTAACTGACGAAGGAATATATTTAAATCCAGCATCAAATAAAGTTTTAGAATATATTATGAAAGGATTAAAAGAGATATGTGAAAGTTATAATATAAAAGGAATAATTTATGATGATTATTTTTATCCAAATGATACAATTGATTTAAAAACTTATGAAAAAACTGATAAGTCTATTAGTTTAAAAGATTATCGTATAAATAATATAAATAATTTAATAGAAAAAAGTTATGATACTATAAAAAGTGTTAATAAAAATATAAAGTTTGGATTGTCTCCCGCGGGCAATATAGAAAATAATTTAGATAAAGAATATTTAGATGTAAAAAATGTTTTAAAGAGTGAAAAGATAGATTTTATAATTCCTCAGCTTTATTATGGATTTAAAAATAGTAATAAATCGTATTTAAGTGCTTTAAAAGAGTGGTCTAGTTTAAATGAAAAATCTAAAGATTTTTATGTAGCTTTGTCTCTTTATAAGTCAGGAAAAGTTGATAATTTTGCAGGAGGAGGGGAAAATGAATGGCTTGAAGAGTCTGATATTATAAAAAAACAGATAATTACTGCAAGAAATGAAGATAATTATAAAGGGTTTTATTTATTTAGATATGAATATTTATTTGAAATTTATAATAATAAGAATTTAAATAAAGAAGTTGCTAATTTAAAGACTTTGTTTGATGTTAATTAGATTAGTAGATTTTTAAGTTTTATTAAATAGAAAATGTATAAAATTTTTTTAGATCTCTTATTTTAATGTTAAATGGGATCTTTTTTTGATTTAAAAATTATTAATTATCAGTGTAAAGTTAACTAAAAAAAGATAGTTTAAATTTTTAAAAATTAAAAATTAATAAAAATAAATTTACATAACTATTAGTTTTTTGATATACTTATTATAATAAAGGAGTTGATTATAGTGATTAAGAAGGCAATTTATATTTTGGGGTGTGTTTTTACTTGTTTTTTAGTGCAGAATGTAGATGCTGCTTCAAATAATATTTCATTGAATTTGGATTGTCCTGATGCTGTATATGTTCAAAATTCCATAACTTGTAGGGTTTATGCTACTGTTACTGGTAATAGTGTTACTCTAAATGATATTAATGTTAAGTCTGGAGATTTGATAACTTCTGTTAATTCAAATATTCATGATGGAACAAAACTGGCAGTAGGTAGAAATATAAAACTTGGAACAATTACTGCTAAGGCAAAATCTTCAGCAGGAGAAGATTATATTTCTCTTTCTTTAGATGCAGTTTTTAGTGATGGGGAACCTCTTTATAAATATAATGTTAAAAGAACTGCTGAAATTAAAATAAATAGAGTTATTAGTACTGTTAATACCTTGAATTCTATTAGTGTTGATGGTGTGGTTATTCCTAATTTTAATAAGAATACTAGTAAATATTCTATTAGTACTAGTAAATCAAGTGTTTCGTTAACTGCCTCTAAAACTGATAAAATGTCTACTGTTACAGGAACAGGCAATAAGAGTTTGAAATGTGGTAGTAATTCTTTTGTAATATCTGTAAAAGCAGAAAATGGAAATATTAGAAAATATACTGTTTTGATAAATAGAGTATGTAATGAAAGTTCTGATTTAAATGATATAATTATATCTGGAGGAGTTTTATCTCCTAGTTTTTCTGCTAATGTTTATAATTACACAGTACAATTAGATGATAAAACTGAAAATGTTTCTATTAAAGGAGTTAAAAGTAATCCAACTCAAAAAATTGTTGGAGAAGTTACTAATAAAAAAATAGGTTATGGTAAAACAAAAATAAGTTTAGTGGTGACTAGTCAAACTGGTAAAACTAGTACTTATAGTATTACTTTTGTTAAAAAAGATAATAGAGATGATAATAATCTTCTTTCTTCACTTTCGTTAAGTAGTGGTAATATTGTTTTTGATCCAAATACTTTTGAGTATGAAATTAAGGTTTTAAATGATATAACAAAAATAGAAGTTTTAGCAGTTCCTGCGAAGGAAACTTCTAGTGTTAAGATAACTGGAAATGATAATCTTAAAGTAGGTAATAATGTTATAAAAATTGATGTAAAGTCTGAAAAAGGTACTATTAAATCTTATCTTATAAAGGTAAATAGACTTAAAGAAGGAGAAACGTTAGGTAATAATGCTAATATAAAAAGTTTATCTGTTGAAGGATACAGTTTACCTTTTGATTATAACAAGACTGATTATAAATTAGTCATTAATCAAGAAAAAAAATTAAATATTATTGTAGTTATGGATGATCCTACTGCAACTTACGAAATAAAGGGAAATGAGAATTTAAAGGATGGTAGTATTATTGAAATAATTACTAAATCTCAAGATGGTTCTAGTAAAACTTATAAAATTGAAATAACTAAACCTAATCATTCTATATATTTCGTGATTTTTGGTCTTTTAATAGCGACTGCTATAGCAATTCCTTTGATAGTTTATTTTAGATCAGTAAAGACTAAAAAAGAGGTTTTAGATGTTAATGGTTATAAAGTAGGAAAGGATTATGCTGAAGATGATCACTTTAGAAAAACTATAAATAATTCTTCTGAAGATAAGAATAAGATTAAT
>CAYVXN010000031.1:0-6092 GCA_964455135.1 uncultured Mycoplasma sp. | reverse complement strand
GAAAAAGTAGAAAATAAGCCTTTGGCTAATCAAAAAAATGTTATAGGTAAGGAAAAAACAGCAAGTAAATCTTCAACTAATCAAAAGAATATTGTAGGCAAAGGAAAAGTAAATAATCAAAATAAAACAGATGAAGAAAATTTTGATGCTGGACTTCAAGATTATGTACCAAACGAATCAGTTAATAAGTGTCCTGCTTGTGGAAGGGAATTATTAGGAACTTTAAATGAGTGTCCTTATTGTAAAACTAAATTGAAATAAATTTACAATATAAATTTTATATGAAAACGCTAGACAAAGTTATGTTTTTGTGTTATTATTAATAGCGTTTGATGAAGCAATCCGCTGGGTTTTTACTTAAGATTGTGATAAAAAAAGGAGGAAAGAATATGAATTTAGTTGACAAAGTATCGGCTAAACAACTAAGAAGTGATATTCCAGAGTTTAGAGTTGGAGATACTGTTCGTGTTGATGTAAAAATCATTGAAGGTAAGAAAGAACGTATCCAAGCTTTTGAAGGAATAGTCATAGCCCGTAAAGGTGGCGGAGTAAGTGAAACATTTACTGTTAGAAAAGTATCTTATGGAGTTGGAGTTAATAGGGTATTCCCTATGCATTCTCCAAAAATAGCAAAAATTACTGTTATTAAAAAAGGAAAAGTAAGACGTGCTAAGTTAAACTTCTTGAAGACACGTGTTGGTGGATACAGAATCAAAGAAAGAGGAAATAAGGCATAAAGCCTTATTTTTGTTAGATATGAAAAGTGAAACTAAAAAAGAGTTAATTATATATGGAAGTATAATTTTGGCTATAATACTTATTAGAACTTTTATAGTAACTCCAGTAAGAGTAAATGGTACTAGTATGTATTCCACTTTAAATGATGGAGAAATTATGATTTTGAATAAAATAAATTATAAATTTACTGATATTAAAAGATTTGATATTGTGGTAGTAAAAACAGAAAATAATAAAATCATTAAAAGAGTTATTGGACTTCCTGGTGAAACTTTGAAATATGAAGATAATGTTTTATATATAAATGGTCAAGAAGTAAAAGAATCTTATCTTAAAGAAAAGACAGAAGATTTTAATATAAATGAACTTGGTTATAAAAAAATCCCTCAAGATTGTTATTTTGTGATGGGGGATAATAGAGATAATTCAAATGATAGTAGAATAATAGGGTGTGTAAAAAGAGAACAAATAAAAGGTAAAACTAGTTTAGTGATTTTTCCATTTAAAAATGCAGGTTATAAAAATTAATTCCTGCATTTTTTTGGCTTTATATCAATAACATAGGGTGCAATTTCATTATCTGTATTATAGTATTTTTTATATGATAAATTATTATTGTTTTTTAAGAATTTTTCTATTTCAATACTTTCTTTTTTTCCTTCTTCATGTCCTGGATATATGGTAATTACAATATGACCTTTATTATTTAAAAGATATAATCCATTTTTTATAGCTTTTATTGTGCTTTTATAATTAGTTGTTATATTTTTATCTCCTTTTGGAAGAAATCCTAAGTTAAAAACAATTAAACTTATTTTACTTTTATATTCTTTTAAGATTTTAAACATGTTTTCATGACTTGTATTAAAAAGTTTATAATTTTGATAGGTTTCTTTTAATAAATTATTAGTATTATCTATTGCGGATTGTTGAATATCAAATCCAAATAAGATTCCTTTTTTTATGATGTTAAGTAAAAATAAGCTATCTTTACCATTTCCAATTGTTGCATCTATTACTATATCTTTTTCTTTTAAATTAGTTTCCATTAAAGTTCTTGCTTTATTTAAAATACTTAAGTTATATCCTTGATAAGTATTTCTTTTTTTTAGTTCTTTGTCTATATCATTTAAAATAGTAAATTTTTTTGTTAACCAGGTAGGCTCTATTAAATCTTCTTTGATAGGGTCTCCAGTTATTCTATTTATTACAATGTTTTCATTTAAATTTTCAAGCTGTGTTGTTACTATGTCTATATATTCTTCTTTTGTTAAGATATGAAATGGTTTTTCTTTGTACATTTTTTCTATTTTGGTGTCTTTTAGGATATGAAGCATATGTATTTTTATTCCATCTATTTTTAGGCTATTTAAATATTTTACTGTTTCTATCATCATTTCTTTTGTTTCATATGGTAGACCATTTATTATATGTACTACTACTTTTATGTTTTCTTGTTTAAGCTTTTTATACATGTCTTCAAATTCTTTTAGAGTATGACCACGATTTATTAGTTTTGAAGTTTTTTCGTGTATTGTTTGAAGACCAAGTTCTATTGTTAGATCTGTTTTTTTATTTAGATTTTTTAAGTATTCAAGACAATCATTTGTTATGGCATCTGGTCTTGTTGCAATATTTATTCCAACAACATCTTTGTATGTTAAAACTTCTTCAAAAGATTTTTTTAGATAATTTAAATCTCCGTAAGTGTTTGTATTATTTTGAAAGTATGCGATGTATTTTGCATTTTTCCATTTTTTATGAAGTACTTTTTTTACTTCGTTAAATTGTTCTTTTAGGGGTTTTTTATCTTTGTTTAATTTGCTTTTACTTCCATTTTTACAGTATATACATCCTCCATGTCCTTTTGTGCCATCTATATTTGGACAAGATAGTCCTAAGTCTAAAGTTACTTTAAATACTTTAGACTTATATCTTTTTTTATAATAGTAATCTAAAGTATAATATCTTTTATTTGAATTTGAGTTTTTTATCATAGTGTCACTTCCAATTTTTTCTTTCATATATTAAGTGCTTATATTTTATATTGTTTTCTTCATTGCTATCTATTTCTTGACAGTTCCAATTTGTTTTATCAAAATTTGGAAAGTATGCGTCAGCATTTTTTTCTTCTTGGTCTATTTCTGTCAATAAGAGTTTGTCTGCATCTTCTATAAACTGTTTATATATTTGAGCTCCGCCGATTATAAAAACTTCTTCATTTATATTTTTAATGTGTTCTAGTAAGTCGTTTTTGTTATGAAATACTAGAACATTTTCTCCTAAATCTATGTTTTGATGTGTTAAGACTATATGTTTTCTTGAGGGTAATAGTTTTGGTAAAGATTTAAATGTGTTTATTCCCATGACTATATGTTTGTTCATTGTTTGTTTTTTGAAAAATTTTAAGTCATTTGGTAAATACCAAATAAGTTTATTGTTCATTCCTAACTCATTATTTTTACCTATTGCGGCGATTAAAATTATATTTTTCATAGGTCCTCCTTGATTTAGATTGTTAAGTGTATTATAAATAAAAAAACTCTAAAACTCAAGATTTTCTTTTTATTAATCTTTACTATTTATTAAATATTTATTATAATATAAAAGAAATGTTTAGTGTTTGGAGATGAATTTATGAATATTTATTTTTTGATTATGGAATTTTGTATTTCAGTTTTTTTAGTTCTCTTTTATTATTATTTTGTTGAATCTATTAAAGGAAAAAAGTATTCTAAAAAGAATCTTCCTGTTGATTTGAAACTTTTTATTCAAACTCAAAGGGTTGATGTTAAGAAGATTAGTTATGAGAAAACAATGAAAATTGTTGCTGTTATCAATGCGATTGATGTTGGTATAGTTCTTTTAATTACTAATATAGTTGATAGTATAGTTCTTAAATTATTAATTGCAGTACCTGCGATATTTGTAGTTTTATATATAAGTTATACTTTAGCAGGAAAAATGTTGAAAAAGAAGGGAATGACTTTAAATGAATCATAAAGAAATAGAAGCAAAATGGCAAAGGTATTGGGAAGAGAATAAAACTTTTAAAACAGATATTTGGGATTTTAGTAAACCAAAGTTTTATGCTCTTGATATGTTTCCTTATCCAAGTGGAGTAGGGCTTCATGCTGGACATCCAGAAGGATATACTGCGACTGATATTATATCTCGTATGAAAAGAATGCAAGGATATAATGTTTTGCATCCAATGGGATTTGATTCTTTTGGTCTTCCAGCAGAACAATATGCAGTAAATACTGGGAATCATCCGGCAGGATTTACTGAAAAAAATATTGAAACTTTTACTAAACAACTTAAAATGCTTGGATTTGATTTTGATTGGGATAGGGTTGTTTCTACAAGTGATCCTAAGTATTATAAATGGACTCAGTGGATTTTTAAAAGACTTTATGAAGATGGTTTAGCTAAACTTATTGATATGCCTGTAAACTGGTGTGAAGAACTTGGTACAGTTCTTGCTAATGATGAAGTAATTGATGGTAAAAGTGAAAGAGGAGGCTTCCCTGTTGTTCGAAAAAATATGAAACAATGGGTAATTGATATGCCTGCTTATGCTGAAAGGTTACTTGAGGGATTAAATGAAATTAATTGGCCGGAATCTACTAAAGAGATACAAAGAAACTGGATTGGTAAAAGTGTTGGTGCTGAAGTAATATTTAAAGTTTCTGGTACTGATAAGGATTTTACAGTGTTTACAACTCGTCCAGATACTTTATTTGGTGCAACTTACTGCGTGCTTGCGCCAGAACATGATTTAGTTGATGAAATAACTACATCTTCTGCGAAAGAAAAAGTAAGTGCTTATAAACAAGAATGTGCTTCTAAAAGTGATCTTGAAAGAACTGAACTTAATAAAGATAAGACTGGAGTATTTACTGGGGCTTATGCAATTAATCCTGTTAATGATGAAAAGATTCCTATTTGGATTAGTGATTATGTTTTAGCAAGTTATGGAACTGGTGCAATTATGGCAGTTCCTGCTCACGATGAAAGAGACTTTGAGTTTGCTAAAAAATTTAATCTTGATATAATACCTGTAATTGAAGGTGGAGATGTTTCTTTAGAAGCCTATACAGGAGATGGAGTTCATATTAATTCTTCTTTCTTAGATGGACTTAATAAACAAGATGCAATTGATAAAATAATTAGCTGGTTAGAAGAAAAAGGATATGGTAAGAAAAAAATAAATTATCGTCTTCGTGAATGGATTTTTGCGCGTCAAAGATACTGGGGAGAACCGGTTCCGGTTGTTTACCTTGAAGATGGAAAGATTATGGCTTTAGATGATAAAGATTTACCACTTATATTGCCACCTTTGAAAGATTATAAAGGTAAAAATGGAAAAGCTCCGCTTGATAATGCAACTGAGTGGAAAAATGTTATAATAGATGGTAAAAAATGCACACGTGAAACTTCAACAATGCCTGGTTCTGCAGGATCATCTTGGTACTTTTTGAGATATATCGATCCTTGTAATGATAAGTGTTTTGCAGATAAAAAACTTCTTGAACACTGGATGCCAGTAGATTTATATGTTGGTGGTCCAGAACATGCATGTGGACATTTGTTATATTCTAGAATGTGGAATAATTATTTATATGATAAAGGTTTAGTTCCTGTTAAAGAGCCATTTCAAAAGCTTGTTCATCAAGGAATGATCTTAGGATCAAATGGTCAAAAAATGGGTAAAAGATTTCCTGAGTTTGTTGTTAATCCAAACGATATTGTGAGAGATTATGGTGCAGATACTTTAAGACTTTATGAAATGTTCATGGGACCTCTTGAAGCTGATAAACCTTGGAATGATAGAGGAGTTGTCGGGGCAAGAAAGTTCTTGGAAAGAATTTGGAGACTTTATACTGAAGAGGATAAAATAAAAGATGAAGCTAATCATAATCTTGATAAAGTTTACAACGAAACAGTAAAAAAAGTAACTGATGATTTTGAAACACTTAACTTTAACACTGCGATTAGTCAAATGATGGTATTTATTAATAGTGTTTATAAAGAAGAAGTATTTCCTTTAGAATATGCTCGTAATTTCTTAAAACTTCTTAATCCAGTTTGTCCTCATGTAACAGAAGAACTTTGGGAAAGATTAGGAAATAACAAAACTATTGCATTTGAAAAATGGCCTGAATATGATGAGACTAAACTTGTTACTGACACCAAAACAATAGCAGTTCAAGTAAATGGAAAAGTTCGTGGTGAAATAACTATTTCAGTATCTGAAGATGAAGAAATAGTTAAAGAAAAAGCTTTGGAATGTGAAAACGTAAAACGTCATCTTGAAGGAAAGACTATAGTTAAAGTTATAGTAATTAAAG
>CAYVXN010000030.1:4992-11017 GCA_964455135.1 uncultured Mycoplasma sp. | reverse complement strand
TGTGATATAATTAATCTAGAGTAGGAGGAAGGCAAATGGCTAAGAAAAAAAGTAGAAATAAAAGTAAAAAAGAAAAACCAACATATTTAGTAGAATTATATGGTATTGCTCTAATATTAATAGCAATTTTGGGAATAGGAAAATACGGTCCAATCGGTCGTGGAATTGCTTCATTTGCTTTATTTTTAGTAGGAAACCTATATTTCTTTTTATTACTTATAGTACTAATTGTTGGAATTTATATAATAATTAATAGAAAAGGTATCAATCTATTATCATCTAAAATGATCGGAGTTTATTTATTTACAATTGGACTTGTTGTATTAATGCATCAAAACTATGTTTTAGATAATATGAAAACTGACAAAATTTTTACAGAAACTATAGATTATATTATGCTTGGAATAGAAAAAATAATGAATAAAAGTGTCCAAGTTGGGGTATTCAACACTGCACTTGCTAATACTGGCGGAGGAATAATCGGGGCAATTTTCGCTTCACTTTTCTATGCAATGTTTGAAGCCCAAGGAACAAAAATTGTTATACCAATTCTTATGATCGCAGGTTTCATGATTTTTACAGGATTATCTATTAAAGATATTTTAGACAAAGGAAAAGATGCTGCTAAAAATATAAAATCTAAGAAACACGAAACCGAAAAAGTAGTTAAAGAACCACAAGAAGACAAAGATTCTAAATTTAAAATAGTAGATCACAACGATGATGAAAAATTAGTTGTTC
Source organism: uncultured Mycoplasma sp. (assembly GCA_964455135.1). GTDB lineage: Bacteria > Bacillota_I > Bacilli_A > RF39 > UBA660 > UMGS1449. Next base: position 10,276 of record CAYVXN010000030.1, on the reverse strand, counting down.
ACGATATTAAAGAACTTACTAAAGTTCCAGAAAAGAAAGAAAACGAAATAAAAGCCTCAACTGCTAGCATCAACAAAAGTTACACACTGCCACCAATAGATTTACTTGATATAGGAAAGAAAAATAAAAAAGGAACTGATCATGCTTTAATAGAAAAAAATATTTCAGTTTTAGAACAAGTTTTAAAAGATTTTGGTATAAGTGGAAAAGTAGTCGAAGTAAATATTGGACCAACTGTCACTCAATATGAACTTTCTCTATTATCTGGAACTAGAGTATCAAAACTTTTAACAATAAATAAAGAAATATCGCTTGCACTTGCAAAAAAAGATATTAGAATTCAAGCACCAATTCCAGGAAAAAGCACTGTTGGAATTGAAATGCCTAACGAAGCTCCTCAAATGGTAACTTTAAGAGAAACGCTAGAGGCAATGCCTAAACAAACTAATTCTGCAGTGCTTGCTGTAGGACTTGGAAAAGATATAATGGGTAAAGTAAAATGGTGTGAAATAGATAGAACTCCGCATCTTTTAGTAGCAGGAGCAACAGGTTCTGGTAAATCAGTTTGTATAAACGATATAATTGTTTCAATTTTAATGAAAGCAAGACCAGATGAAGTAAAACTAGTTTTAGTAGATCCTAAAAAAGTAGAACTTTCCATTTACAATGGTATCCCTCATTTACTTACTCCAGTAGTAACAGATCCTAGAAAAGCCTCAATTGCACTTAAAAGAGCAGTATCTGAAATGGAAAGAAGATATGATTTATTCGAAGAGTCAAAAACCAAAAATATTGCAGGATATAATAAAATGATTGATGATAAGAATGCTAAACTAAACGACGATGAAAAACTTCCAAGAATGCCATACATTGTAGTAATTGTAGATGAACTTGCAGATCTTATGCTTGTCGCAGGAAAAGAAGTAGAAGATTCAATAATGAGAATTACTCAAATGGCACGTGCCGCTGGAATTCATTTAATTATAGCAACTCAAAGACCATCAACAGATGTTATCACAGGACTAATTAAAGCTAATATTCCATCAAGAATTTCATTCGCAGTATCATCAAGTATCGATTCACGTACCATCCTTGACATGACCGGAGCAGAAAAACTGCTTGGTAAAGGAGATATGTTATTTCTTCCAATGGGAGAAAATCAGCCCGAAAGAATACAAGGTGCATTTATAAGTGAACAAGAAATTTTAAAAGTAGTAGATTATACAGTGTCACAACAAAAAGCAGCATTTGATCCAAACTTTACTAATTTAGATAATGTAGATAGTGAAAGAAAAGAAAATACTATATCAAATGATAAAGAAGAGTATGATGATCCTTTATACAATGATATAGTAGAATTTGTAATAGAAAACCAAAAAGCTAGTGCTTCACTTCTTCAAAGAAGATTTAAACTTGGTTATAACAGAGCAGCTAGAATAATCGATCTTTTAGAAGAAAGAGGAATAATTGGACCACAAAACGGTTCAAAACCTCGTGAAGTATTAGTAAAACTTGAAGAAAGTGATGAATAAGGAGGAAACAATGACACCACACATAGAAGCAAAAAAAGGAGAAATTGCTAAAACTGTTATAATGCCCGGAGATCCCAAAAGGGCAAAATTTATCGCAGACAATTACCTAAAAGACGTAAAACTTGTAAGCAGTGTAAGAGGAATTCTTGCCCTAACAGGAACATATAAAAACGAAGAAGTAACCATAATGGCCTCAGGAATGGGTATGCCAAGTATAGGAATATACTCTTATGAATTATATAAATTCTACGAAGTAGAACAAATTATTAGAATAGGCACATGCGGAGCATTACAAAACGAAGTAAACATAAGAGATATAATAATCCCAACAGAAGCATACACATTATCAAACTTTGCCTATCAATATTCAGGAAAATCAAAAAGCAAAGAGTATCCATCAGGCAATTTAAACAAAAAATTAATAGAAACTGCAAAAAAGCTTGACATTAGTGTTTTAACAGGTACAATAAATACTAGTGACCTGTTCTATTCAGAATATGAAGATCAAAAAGTAAAAGAAAATAACCCTTTAGCAGTAGAAATGGAAACTTTTGCACTTTTCTATATAGCAAACTCTCTTAACAAAAAAGCATCTTCAGTTTTAACAGTTACAGATCACATCCTAAAAGAACAAAAACTAACATCAGAAGAAAGAGAACAATCACTAAATGATGCAATAAAAATTATACTAGAAACATTATAATTTATAAAAAAATGACTATAATAAAAAGGGAGGCCTTATGAGAATAAAAGATATAAATAAAAACGGGTACAAATTGCATTTAATAAAAACAAATAAATTTAAAACAGTTTTAGTAAAAATAGTTTTTTGGAATAAATTGCAAAAAGAAGATTTAACCCTAAGAAATATGCTAGTTAACAATCTTCTTTTTTCTTCTGCAAGATATAATACAATAAGAAAAATGGCTATCAAAAAAGAAGAACTTTTTAGTGCAGAATTATTTAGTAGAAATTATAGACGTGGAACTCAAATTATTACTGAAATAAATTTATCAGTAATTGAGGACAATTATTCTGAAGAAGAAAGTCTTAAAAATTCTATAGAATTCTTATTTGATATAATAAATAATCCTAATATAAAAAACAATAAATTCGATGAAACTTCTTTCAAAATAAATTATGAAAAATTAAAAAGTGCTATCAAAAGGGAAAAAGAAGATCCAATGTATTGGTGTTATCAAGAATTCAAAAAATTGATTGGAAAAGAAGATGTTTTTCCTGACTCAATTTTAGGAACAGAAGAAGAATTAGAAAAAATAACCAAAGAATCTCTTTATAATTATTACAAAAACTTTTTAGAAAACAATCATATTGATATATTTGTAGTAGGAAACATCAACTTTAAAGAAATAGAAAAAATAATTACTAATAATTTCAATCCTAAACCAAAAGATATTCCTTATAGTAATATTTACACATCTTATGAAAAAGAATTTTCTGAAAGTTTTAAACAGTCGAAATTTAATCAAAGTAAATTAATAATCGGAGCAAGTACAAGTAATTTAACTAAACACGAAAAGTTTTATGAGAGTATGATATATAACATAATTTTAGGAAATTCCCCTAATTCAAAATTATTTCAAAATGTTAGAGAAAAAAATTCTCTAGCCTACAGCATTTCTTCAAGTTTAAATAGGTTGGACGGACTTTTTCATGTATATGCAGGAATTTCTTCTAAAAATTACGAACAAGCAAAACAAGAAATTTATAAACAGTTTAAATCAATGAAAGAAGGCAAAATTTCTTCAAAAAGTTTAAAAGATGCCAAAGAAGTAGTACTAAGTATAATAAAAGAAGTAGATGAATATCCCGGAGCTATCTTAGATCACTATTTCAACTTTCTATATTTAGAAAACGAATCATTAAAAAAACAAAAAGAAGAAATAAAAAAAATAACTAAAGAAGATATAGTTCGTGTAGCAAATAAAATAAATATAGATACAATATTTCTTCTAAAGGAAGGTCAAAATGAAAGAATACCAAATTAATAATTTTAAAGAAAAACTTTATTATGAAAAATTAGAAAATGGTTTAGAAGTTTTTCTTGTGCCAATGAAGAACAAACAAAATTTTTCATGTATGTATGCAGTAAAATACGGAGGAAGAGACATAAACTTTAAAATAAATGAAAATTTAGTAACAACTCCGACTGGCATAGCACATTTTCTAGAACATAAAATGTTTGAAAGAGAAAACGATCCATTTAAATTTTATCAAAAATTTGGAACAGATGTTAATGCTTCAACTTCCAGTGATTATACAGGATACTATTTTGTAGGCAACAAAAGTTTTGAAAAGAATTTGAAGTATATTTTAAATTGGCTTCAAAAGTTAGAAATAACAGAAACTCAAGTCAAAAAAGAACAAGGAATAATTCTAGAAGAAGCAAGCATGTATAAAGATAATCCCGATAGGGTTTTATATAATAAAATAAAAGAAAATGTCTTTATCAAAGATCCAATCAAAAATAAAGTAATAGGAACAGACGAAGATATTGTAAGTATTACAAAAGAGGAATTAGAATTGTGTTTTAAAAATTTTTATACTCCAGATAACATGTATTTAATTGCAACAGGTAACATTAATCCTGAAAAAGCAATAGAAATAATTAAAGAAGAAACTAGTAATTTAACAAAAAATATTAATAAAATAGAAAGAGTATATGAACAAGAACCAAATGAAGTAGCTAAAGAATATGAACAAATAAAAATGAACGTTGAAATGCCAAAAATTGCGCTAGCATACAAAATACCAAAAGATAATTTTAAACATATCAAAATTACTCCATTTGAACTAGATATATATTTACATAGTCTTTTAAGTATAGGCTTAGGAAGTACATCAGAAATAAGAGAAAAATGGTTAGAAGAAAATTTATTTACAAGTAGTATGTACAGAATATACGAAATAGAAACACATTACATAATAGAATTATATGCCACATCAAATAAATCAAAAGAATTAATAGAAAAATTACAAAAGTATATTAAAAATTTAAAAATAGATAAAGAAAGTTTTGAAAGAGAAAAAAAACTTTGGATAGCACACGAAATAAGAACCATTGATAGTCCAATGAATAGTCTCTATTCAATTTTAGACGATTTACTAGACTATAATACAGTTATTCCGGGTAAAATAGAATATATAAAAAAATTAGATTATTCTATCTTGGAAGAAGTTAAAAAATGTTTATCTTTCGATAATATAGCCATAGTAGAAATTTTACCAAATCGTTAAAAAAACACTTAACAAGAGTTTACACCATAATCCTTGCATATTTTTAATATTTTTGTTATTATTTTTATAGAGTAAGGAGAGGGTTAACATGGATTTTAGCATGTTTCTAGTATTTCCAGGAATACTAATAACTATTGGAGTAGGGTTATTATTATTATCTATAATTATAGTAATAATTGCGTATAAAACAGCAGATAAACAAGAACCTAGCATTTCTAACCAAAATAGTTATGACAAAAATATAGAAAATGAAAACAATGATAATCTTAATATTGATATAAAAAGCGTTGCAAATGAAAATTATAGTAACAACATAATTGAAGAAAATACAAGTGAAGAAATTAAAAATAATGATTTAACACAAGAAGAAGGAGTTTCAAAAAGCATAAATAACATCCCAGAAAATAGTTTAGAAAATACAAAAACATTTAACTTTTCAGAAAACAAACCTTCTAATAAAGAAATAATTAATAAAGAAGAATTTCCAAAAATAG
>CAYVXN010000030.1:0-4892 GCA_964455135.1 uncultured Mycoplasma sp. | reverse complement strand
TTTGAAAAAGAATTTGAAAATGTGAAAGATATACAAGCAGAAGTTTATCCAAAGATAGAAAATGCAAAAATAAAAAACTCCATACCAAAAGATTTAAAACAATCTAAAATAGAAGAAGAGGAAGAAGAAATAGAAATTTTATAATTCTATTTCTTTTAATTTTAATTAATACTAAAGTTCTTTTTTCTAAATACAAAAATATAATTAACTGTAGGAAGGAAAGTGATAAAATAATGGATATACTAAAAGTATCATCTAAATCTAATCCAAATAAAGTAGCAGGAGCTTTAACCAATGTCTTTAGAGATAAAGGCACAGTGGAAATACAGGCAATAGGAGCAGGAGCTTTAAACCAAGCAATAAAAGCTATAGCAATTTCAAGAGGCTTCGTAGCACCTTCTGGAAAAAATCTAGTATGTATTCCTGCATTTTCTGACATAACAATTGATGGCGAAGAAAGAACTGCCATCAAACTAATAGTGGAGGCTGAATAAGCCTTCTTTTTTAATTTATGAATTTAAAGAAAAAGCCTTTAAAATTTCTCACTTTTATATTATAATTATATTATAAGGAGGAATGTAAAGTGAAAAGGAAAAATAAAAAAATTAGGAACACTATTTTTATAATTATCGATATACTTATTCTTTTTGTTGTAGCATATTTTGTTCTAGGATATTTAAACTTTTATAAAATAAGTAAAGATCAAGAACCACTGTTTGCAGGAGAAAAGAAAGAATACAACAAAGACGCAGGAATAGTAACAGTTCATAATTACACTATTTACAAGATTGTAGAATATAAAATTCCAAATCAAAATATTACTTATAGCATGAAACTTTGGTTTATGGATGATGTAAAATAATATGGAAAAAAAAGATGGTTTTTTATCGGTTGTTAAAGGTTTTATAATAGGAATAGGGAGCTTAGTTCCTGGAATAAGCTCCAGTTCTATTATGATATCATTAAGTTCTTATGAAGAATTTATTAAATCTTTAGTAAATCCTTTTAAGAAAAAAGATAAAGCTCTATTTCTAATAACAATACCCTTAATAATAGGTATAATAATTGGTCTTTTAGCAGGTTCACATCTAGTAACATACTTTTTAACTAACTATAAAACTCAAACTATTTTTCTATTTGTTGGACTAATAGCAGGAGGCTATATGTTAATTGTAAGAAAAGAAAGAACAAAACCTACTAAACCCTTAATAATTATATTTTTAATAATATTCTTACTATCAATTTTAGGTTTTATCTTTATTACAAATAACAAAATTTTAAATATACCAGACTATTTAATGCCTATTTTTGCAGGATTTATAACAGCGCTTTCTATATTAATACCAGCCTTATCTGCTAGTACTTTTTATATATTACTAGATAAATATGAATATGTTATAAATTCTTTAAAAACATTTTCTAATATTTCAGATTTTATAATAATAGCAGTATTTATAATATCGTTTTTAGTAGGACTTGTATTAATATCTAAATTAATATATTATTTTCTTCAAAAACATAGAATTTATACTTTTGTAGTAATTTCAGCACTCCTAGTATCAAGTATCGTAATAGCACTTCTAGAAATTGGTCATTTTACAATTAACTTTGTAAATATATTTACATCAATTCTTGCGTTTTTATGGGGTTATCTTTTGGCTAAAAATATTGAAAAAGAATAGTGGCAAACAAAACACTATTTTTTTATCAAAAAATGTCAAAATATTATATTGACTTTTAAAGTCTCGAATAGTAATATCAAATTAGAAACTATTAAGATAATAAGGGAGGTAATATTAATGATCACTTTAGACGAAAATGCAAAAATGCTAACAGTCATAAAAAGAGATGGAAAAAAAACAAGTTTCGAAGAAGAAAAGATTGCCATAGCAATCAAGAAAGGCTTTGACAGTATAGAAAATTCCCCATATACTGACAAAGATATAACTAAAATTTATGAAGCTGTCATCAAAGATATAACTAAAAATTATCAAGATAAGAAAAGTATCAAAATTGAAGATATTCAAGACTTAATCGAAGAAAAATTAAAAAAGTATGAATACATGGATGTTTATGATAAGTTTTCTACTTACAGAGCAACTAGAACAAAATCAAGAGAAGTATTTAAATCAAAAGAACACAAATTTCTAAAATCAATCGAAGCTTTAGGTATGGAAGATGCTAAAAATGTTGATGCAAAAAGAGAAAATGCCAATGTAGATGGTGATACCGCTATGGGAACTATGCTTCAATTTGGAAGTACCTTAACTAAAGAATTCGCAAAAAGTTATTTAATGAAGCCTAAATTTGCTGATGCTCACGACAAAGGAGCCATTCATATTCACGATATGGACTTCATGCCAATGGGAACTACTACATGTTGTCAAATTGATTTGAACGAATTATTTTCTGGTGGTTTCTCAACAGGGCACGGACATTTAAGAACTCCAAATAGCATTATGAGTTATTCAGCTCTCGCAGCAATAGCAATTCAATCTAATCAAAACGATCAACACGGAGGACAATCTATCCCAGCTTTTGATTATTACATGGCTCCTGGAGTAGTTAAAACTTACAAAAAAGAACTTAAACAAGCAATATATGATTATTTAGAATTAGAAGGATTCTTAAATTTCATTAAATTTAATAAAATAGAAAAAGAAATAGACAAAATTACTACAATTGATTACGATATTAGCAATTTAGATAGTTTTGCTAAAGAAGAAGAAAGAGTTTTAAAAATCTTTAGATTAGCGAGTAAAAAAGCCATAGAAAAAACAGATAGAATGACTTATCAAGCAATGGAAAGTTTCATTCACAATCTAAACACAATGCATTCAAGAGCAGGAGCACAAGTACCTTTTTCTTCAATTAATTTTGGAACAGATACATCAAGTGAAGGAAGAATGGTAATTAAAAACTTTCTTTTAGCAACAGACGCAGGACTTGGAATGGGAGAAACTCCTATTTTCCCTGTATCTATCTTTAAAGTAAAAGAAGGAATCAATTACAATAAGAAAGATCCTAACTATGATTTATTTCATTTAGCATGTGAAGTATCTGCTAAAAGATTATTTCCAAACTTTTCATTTATTGATGCACCATTTAACAAAGAATATTACAAAGAAGGAGACTATAAAACTGAAGTAGGGTATATGGGATGCAGAACTAGAGTTCTAGGAAATGTTGTAGATCCAAATAAAGCTATTACTCCAGGAAGAGGAAATCTTTCGTTTACTTCAATTAATTTAGTAAGACTTGGAATAAAACACGGTATTTTAAATAACGATAAACCAGATTTCGATGGTTTTTACAAAGAGCTTTCTGAAATGATGGATTTAGTAAAAGATCAATTACTAGAAAGATTTGAACTTCAATGTAAAAGAAAAATATATAATTTTCCATTTCTTCTTGGACAAGGAGTATGGATTGATTCTAAATCATTAAAAAACGAAGATCGAATAAAAAGAGTTTTAAAACAAGGAACATTAAGTATTGGATTTATTGGACTTGCTGAATGTCTTAAAGCTTTAATCGGAGAACACCATGGAGAAAGTAAAAAAGCATGGAATAAAGGATACGAAATAATTAAATTCATGCGTGATAAATGTGATAGTTATGCTAAAGAATATAAACTTAATTTCACTCTTTTAGCAACTCCAGCTGAAGGTCTTTCAGGACGCTTTACAGCAATCGATAGATCTATTTATGGAAAAATAAAAGGAGTAACTGATAGAGAGTATTATACAAATTCTTTCCATATTCCAGTGCATTATAAAATAACAATAGATAAAAAAATTAAAGCTGAAGCACCTTTTCATGCCCTTACCAACGCTGGTCATATAACCTATGTTGAACTTGATGGTGATCCTACTTCTAATGTAAATGCTTTTGAAAAAATAGTAAAACAAATGAAAGAGCAAGGAATTGGATACGGTGCAATTAATCATCCCGTAGATAGAGACCCTGTATGTGGTTTCACCGGAGTTATTAACGATATTTGTCCAGGATGTGGTAGAACAGAAAAAGATGGAGTAAAATTTGAAAGAATTAGACGTATTACAGGTTATTTAGTTGGAACAGTTGATAGATTCAATAATAGTAAAAGAGCAGAAGAAAAAGATCGTATTAAACATAATAAAGTTTGTGAAGAAAGCAAATAAAAAATGAAAATAAGACTTGCAGATGATAATATCCTAACTGACAGCATCGTTGACGGAGAAGGTTTAAGAGCAGTTATCTGGACTCAAGGCTGTTCTCATAATTGCAAAGGATGTCACAATCCCGAAACACATGATTTTACCAAAGGAATTTTAAAAGATATTGAAGAAGTAAAAGAAGAAATAAAAAATTTAAAATTACAAGATGGCATAACTTTATCTGGAGGAGATCCTTTCTTCCAAGCTAAAGCCTGTACTGAAATAGCAAAATTTGCTAAAAAGCAAGGTCTTAATGTCTGGGCCTACACAGGCTTTCTCTTTGAAGATTTATTAAAATCTGAAGATGCAAAAAATCTTTTAAACTATATAGATGTCTTAGTAGATGGAAAATTTGAACTTGAAAATAAAAGTTTAAATATAAAATTTCGAGGCTCAACTAATCAGCGCATCATCAACGTTCCAAAATCTTTAAAAGATGGAAAAACTAGAGAAATAAAAAAATACGATATAAAAAAACATAAAACAGGAAAGACTTTATTTGTATGATAGATAATTATATGTTGTATAAAAACTTACCAACTCTTGATTTACATGGAGAAAACAGGTACAATGCTTTAGTTTTAACAGAAGAATTTATAAAAGATAATCTAAAACTAGGTAATAAATTAATAATTATAATTCATGGAATAGGACAGGGTATTTTAAAAGAAAACATTCATAAATTCTTAAAAA
>CAYVXN010000029.1:0-11317 GCA_964455135.1 uncultured Mycoplasma sp. | reverse complement strand
GGTATCTAAAAGGTATCTAATTCCCTATTCTTCCCCATTTTAAATTTTTGTATTCTCGCAAACCCTTGTAATTACTTACTTTCCACAGCACTGCTTATACTTGCGTCCCGATCCACATGGACAAGGCGCATTTCTACCAACTTTTTCTTTCTTTATAGTACGTCCCTTTCTTGTAGTATCACTATCATTAGTAGATTTATTCTTAACAACTTCTTTTCTTTCAATATTTTGTCTAATTTCAGCCTTCAATAAATACAAAGTAACATACTTATCAATATTTTCAAGCATAGCGTCAAATAATTCAAATCCTTCTTGAGTATATGCTCTTAAAGGATTATCTTGAGCATATTGTCTTAAGAAAATACCTTCTTTTAAATGAGCCATTGTATTAATTTGTTCCATCCAGTATTTATCAATTACATTAAGACTAATAACTTTTTCAAATTCATTTGTAACTTCTTCAGGAATATCACCAATTTTTTCTTCATACTCAGAAACAATCAAATCATAAAGACCATCAATTATTTCATCAACAGACTTATCATCAAAGAACACTTCATCTATATTTTTTCTAAGCAAATTAGAATTAAAGTACTCAATGATATCTTTAATATCTTCATCCCCTAAATGTTCTGATTCATCTAAATGAGATTCAATAATATCTGCAACATGATTATACATAGACTTAAGAATTTCTTCATGAATAGAATCACTATCTAAAATAGTATTTCTTTTTCCATAAATAAGTTCTCTTTGTTTATTCATAACATCATCATATTGAAGAACAGATTTTCTCATATCATAGTTATTACCTTCAACCCTTCTTTGAGCAGAAGCAACTGATTTACTAAACATCTTACTCCTAATAACCATACCATCATCTATACCAGTATTTTGTAAAATATTTTTAATCTTTTCAGAACCAAAACGAATCATAAGTTCATCATCCATAGCTATATAAAATTGAGTAAACCCAGGATCTCCTTGACGACCACTACGACCACGAAGTTGGTTATCTATACGACGAGATTCATGTCTTTCAGTACCAATTACACATAAACCACCAAGTTCTTTAACACCTTCACCAAGTTTGATATCAGTACCACGTCCAGCCATATTAGTAGCAATAGTAACAGAACCTTTTTCACCTGCTTTAGCAATTATTTCAGCTTCACGAGCATGATTCTTAGCATTTAAAACTTCATGAGGAATACCACGTTTCTTAAGAAGACTACTAATTTCTTCACTCGTTTCAATTGCAATAGTACCAACAAGTACAGGTTGCCCTTTTTCATGTCTTTCAGCAATTTCGTCTATTATAGCTTTATATTTAGACTTCTTACTAGCATAAATCAAATCAGCCATATCTTCACGAATAACAGGTTTATTAGTAGGAATAGAAATAACATACATGTTATATATTTCTCTAAATTCTTCCTCTTCAGTTTTAGCAGTACCAGTCATCCCAGAAAGTTTATTATACATTCTAAATAAGTTTTGGAAAGTAATTGTAGCAAGTGTTTTAGTTTCTTGTTGAATTTCAACACCTTCTTTAGCCTCAATAGCTTGATGAAGTCCATCACTAAAAGCACGCCCTGGCATTAAACGTCCAGTAAATTGATCAACTATAACAATCTTTCCATCTTTAACAACATAATCAACATCATTTTTTTGTGAATAATTAGCATGAAGAGCTTGATTAATAAAATGTACTAAAGTTGAATTATCAACATCATATAAATTATCAATATGAAAATACTTTTCAGCCTTTTTCATACCTTCTTCAGAAAGATTTGTTCTCTTAAGTTTAGCATCATAAACAATATCTTTATCAGCATTCAAACTCTTAGCAAATCTATCTGCATCAATATATAAATTCTTATTTTCCAAAAAACCACCAGAAATAATCAATGGTGTACGAGCTTCATCAATCAAAATAGAATCAACTTCATCCACAATAGCATAATTAAGTCCACGTTGTTGTACTCTATCTTCCTTACGAATAGCCATATTATCACGAAGATAATCAAATCCTATTTCATTATTTGTAGAATATAAAATATCTTTATCATACTCAGCTCTTTTTTCACTTGGACTTAAATCTCTAAGATTAAGACCTACACTAAGTCCTAAAAACTCATGAATTTGCCCCATCCATTTAGAATCACGTTCTGCTAGATACTCATTAACTGTAACAATATGAACACCTTTTCCTCCAAGGGCATTAAGATATGCAGGCATAACAGAAGTAAGAGTTTTTCCTTCACCAGTTTTCATTTCAGCAATATTACCATAGTGAAGAGCAAGCCCCCCAATAAGTTGAACCTTATATGGTTTTTCACCAATAACTCTAAAACATGCTTCTCTAGCAGTAGCAAAAGCTTCAATTAAAATATCATCAAAATCTTCTCCAGATTCAAGTCTCTTCTTAAACTCACCAGTTTTATTCTTAAGATCATCATCACTAAGTTTCCCATATTCTTCATCAAGTTCAATTATTTGATCAGCAATTTTATCAAATCTCCTAAGTTCTTTTTCATCAAAGTCAAACATTTTTCTAAAAAGTGACATTTTACCATCTCCTTAACTAAATATTTTATCATTAAACAGCTAAAAACACAAAGAAAAAAACCATATTTAACATAGTTTTTTAACAATTTTAACAAAATTCAATTTAATAATTCTATATTCCAAGAAATTTCAATATCACAAGACTAACTAATACAACCATAACAACAAGTATAGCAGTAAAAATAAGTATTAAAGTTTGGGCAGAACCAGATTGAGTATAATTACTATTAACAAATCCTTGATCACCGGCACTAGAACCTGCATTAAAACCATAATTATTGTTACTAAAATTATTGCTAACTTCATTATAATTATCTTTAACAACAGGACGATTATTAGGAGTAAGCACCCTAACCTTAGCTCTTGAATCACTCTGACCTTGAGAAAAATCAGAATCATTTACATCAACAGAATTATTATTAATAACTCCTAAACTATCATTAACAACACTTTGAGCTTTAAGTGCCTCATCCAATGTAGGTTTCATACTATCATAAACATACCTAATAGAAGATCCCAAAGCATCCAAAGACTTTTGTTCTCTCCCTCCAAAAAGTTCATCTTTACGCACTAGAATCACCACCTAACACCTGATTATCTATTCTTTTTAAAATAACCTTAGTTATATTTTTCATTTGTTCATCAGATAAATCATAAACTTTAAAAGCTGTATTTACCTCAGATTTTATTTTATCATTAAAATTACTCTTATAGTAGTCTGCAAAAGAAGTATCATAATCCATTCTTCTAAAAACTCCTACAAAAAAATCTTGAAGCCATTCTGGAACCATACTCATATATTGATCAAAATTTTCTAAAACATTAATATCACTTATAATAGCACTTCCATCTTCATTACAATACCAACCCAGTATCATAAGAGCAAGAGACACCCTTTTATGCTCTTTAGAACTCTTTCTGTCTGCAATCAAACTAATACCAGTATTAAATCCTGCAACAGTCTTATCTATTGAATTACTAAATAAACTATCAGGAAGCACAATCTCACCATTACTAGTATTAATCTTAATTTCATCCAAATTAATCCTAATAATATTACGTTCTTCTCTATCAATAGCCTCAGAAACTTTTTTCATAAGACGACAAAAAGTATAAATTTTAGAATCAAAAAATTCATCTCTTCTATCAATAAATTGTCTAAGCGAAATTATATTATCAGTCATATCGCAAACCACCTATCATAGAAAGTATAACACAAGTTAAGAAAATAAAAAATACTTTTCCATCTTTTTCCTAATTTTTACTAAAATATTGTCAACCTTTTTCTTACTAATCTCAAGCAAAATAGCAATATCCTTATAAGAAAAACCATTATATCTAAGTTCAAAAACTTGAGCATCTAAAAAATCTAGACTATTCTTAAAAGAAATAATTTTTTTTAAAAAATCATAATCAACATAATCTTCAAAAACATTAACATCTGAAGCAAGTTCTAACATATCATCATAATTATCAATATCCATATAATTAAAATTATCTGTCTTAACATGATATTTTCTACAATACTTTAAAATAGCACCTTTTAAACAAACCAAAAGATAAGAATAAAAAAGAACTTCTCTATTATAATCATACCTATCAACAACTTTGCACAAAGTAATTCTACACTGTTGAACTAAATCTTCAACTTCTATTCCCCTATAACTATATTTTTTTGCAAAAGAATAAGAAAGACTTCTAAACAAAGGTTCATATTTTTCTATAAGAAAATTAAGAGCCTCCTCGTCTTCCTTAATCATATAAATAAGTTCATTATCATTATATTGCATACATCCTCCTACTAGCTTCTTTGTCTCACCGCCTCGTAAATAAGAATTCCTGCAGAAACTGAAGCATTTAAACTTTCTATTTTTTCGCTCATAGGAATAGAAACAACATAGTCAGATGATTTTAAGGCAAGTTCACTAACACCTTTTCCTTCATTTCCAATAATAATAGCAATATTACCATCATATTTAACATTGGTATATAAGTCACCATTCATATCACTAGCATAAACCCAATAATTATGGTCTTTCAAATACTTAATAGCATGATTTATATTAGTAACCATAGCAATTTTCATATTAAGAGCCGAACCAACACTTGTTTTCATAACTGTAGAATTAACACTAACACTTCTATCTCTAGGAATAACAATTCCATCAACTCCTGCAGCAACACATGTTCTAATAATTGCACCAAAATTATGAGTATCTTCCAAATGATCAAGAATTACAATAAAACCATTATCACAAATAATATCATCAAGATCAGCATATTCATATTCCCCTGCATCAATAATTATACCTTGATGATTTTCATTTGCAAGTTCATCTAATTCATTTTTCGTATGAAAATAAGGCTTAATTTTTAAATTTTCTATTAAAGAAATTAACTTTTTATCACTAAAATTCCTATCCAAATATAAAGATTTAACTTTTTTTCCTTTTTTTAAATATTCTAAACAACTATTTTTACCATATATCAACATATCTATTACATCCTCACAAATTTATTATAAAATCAAACACTTCATTAAGCCTATTTTTATCATTAACATATAAAAAACCTATTAACACTTCAAACCCAGTAGCGTACTTATATGTAACAGCATCACAATTTTTAGGACTTTTATGTGTTTTTAAATTACGACCTTTTCTCAAAATTTCAACTTCATCTTCTTTTAAAAAGTTAGAAGAAACAAGTTTATCAACAAAATAAGCCTGTCTTTTTGCAGTAACAAAATCAAGTGTAAACTTTTGTAAATCATTAAGTTTAACTATATTCTTACTAATTAAATACTCTCTTACTAAAAGTTCAAAAACTGCATCACCTAAAAAAGACAGTTGATAAAGACTCATTAATCTCTATTTCCTGCCACCATAAGTAAAAGTCGTACAATTTCAAGAAGAGTAGTAACAAGTCCTGCAACATAAGTAAGAGCAGCAGCAACTAAAACCTTAGAAGCTCCTTTTCTTTCCTCAGTATCCAAAAGATTATACTTCTCTAAATTAGTCATAGCCCTTTTTGAAGCATCAAACTCAACAGGCAAAGTTATAAGTTGGAAAAATAAAATAGCAACAAGCATAACAATACCAACATAAAACAATTTTAAAGATCCAAATATAAGACCAATAAGTATTGCAATATAACCAAATTTAGAACATATATTAACAACAGGAAAAATGAACTTTCTAAGTTTCATAAAAAAGTTCCCTTCCTTATGTTGAATAGCATGACCAACCTCATGTGCCGCAACTGCCGAAGCACTAAGAGTTTTTCCATGAAAAACATCAGAAGAAAGTCTAATTACTTTAGCTCCAGGATCATAATGATCAGACAAATAACCCCTAGTTTCAACAACATAAATATTATCAAGTCCATTTTTCTTAAGTATTTCCTGAGCAACTTCAACCCCAGAAATCTCTCTCTTATTTTGAATCTTAGAATATTTACTATATCTAGCACTTATTAATATTTGTGCCCCCAAAGTAATTGCAATAGATACAAAAATTAATAAATATACACTACTCATATAATCCTCCTTAAATTAATTCATAATCTGTTCCATCTTTAGTATCTATAAGTTTTATTCCTAAAGATAAAAGTTCATCACGTATACTATCAGCCAAAGCATAATCTTTATTTTCTTTTGCTTTAGCTCTTTCAGATATTTTTTTCAATATAAAATCTTCCCCAACTGTTCCTTCTTTTTTTATCTCAGTAAACAAATCAAGTCCCAATACTTTATCAAATTCTTTTATCAAAAATCTTTTTGACGCATCATTTAAACTATTATCTTTTAAAACATCATACAAAGTAGTAAGCATCATTGAAGTATTAAGATCATTATTAATATTATCTTTAAATTTATTTATATACTCTTCTGTATTTATTATTTCACCCTTTGTTGTTAAAGAAAGAGTTTTTTTCTTTAATTTGTTATATGCATTTTCAAAACTATCTAATATATCATACGAGAACATCAATTGTTTTCTATAATGTGATTGAAGACAAAACATCCTATATGCTAAAGGACTATAACCTTTCTCCTCAAGTAATGATAATGTCAAAAAATCACCCTTACTTTTACTCATTTTACCCCTTTTATCATTTAAATGTTCAACATGAAACCAGTATCTGCACCAAGGATGACCAACATAAGACTCAGTTTGAGCTATTTCATTTGTATGATGAGGAAAAATATTATCAACACCACCACAATGTATATCTAAATATTCTCCTAAATATTTAAGAGAAATACATGAACATTCTATATGCCATCCAGGATAACCTTCTCCCCAAGGAGAATTCCATTTAAGTTCTTGATTATCAAACTTTGATTTAGTAAACCAAAGTACAAAATCTGTTTTATTACGCTTATTAATATCTTCTATAACATCATCACGAACCCCTACAAATAAATCATCACTTGTATGATTTGTTAAAACATAATATTCTTCAAGTTTAGATGTATCAAAATAAATATTATCTCCAGACTTATAAGCATATCCTTTATTAAGAAGACTTTCTATCATATTTATATATTCATCTATTAAAGACGTAGCAGGTACAACTATTTCTGGTTTTTTTATATTAAGTTTTTCACAATCATTAAAGAAAGCCTCAGTATAAAACTTTGCTATATCCATAACTGTTTTATGTTCTCTTTTTGCACCAAGCAACATTTTATCATCACCAGTATCAGAATCACTTGATAAATGACCAACATCAGTAATATTCATCACTCTCTTAACATCATATCCTAAAAACTTAAAAGACTTCTCAAGAACATCCTCCATAATATAAGTTCTTAAGTTTCCAATGTGAGCATAATGATATACAGTTGGACCACAAGTATACATCCTAATAACGCCATCTTCATAAGATTTTACATCTTCTATTTTTCTTGTTAATGTATTGTATAATTTCAAAAACACATCACTCCTTACTTAATCTATCAACAACAGTATCTTTACCAATCAAAAAGATAGTATCTGGAAGTTCTGGACCATGCATAATACCAGATACTTTTATTCTAATTGGCATATAAAGCATCTTTCCTTTAACGCCTGTCTTTTCCTTAACATTATTAATAGCATTTGATATATTTTCTATATTCCAATCACTTATTGCCTCTATTTCTTGCTTAAATACATTTATTACAATAGGTATTTCTTCATTCTTCATAAATTCTATGCATTCTTCAGATGGTTTAGTCTCCTTATCAAAGAACAAACTAACATCCGAAACAATTTGTTTACCATAATTAATATGATTCTTATAAATAAGTGCCAAATGTTTAATCCATTCTTCACTTTTATTAGTTAAATCATATGCTTCTTTCAAAAAAGGCATAACCAGTTCTAAATATTTATCATCTTCCAATTTTTTAATGTACTGAGCATTAAACCAATTAAGCTTCTTGACATCATACTGACTCGAAGACTTACTAATCCTTTCTGGAGAAAACTCTTTTATAAGTTCATCCATAGAAAACACTTCTTGATTACTATTAGGACTCCATCCAAGAAGTACCAAATAATTAACAATAGCTTCTGGTAAATAACCTTCATTATACAAATCCATAAAAGAAGCATCTCCATTACGTTTACTAAGTTTAGAACCATCCTCTCCTAAAACCATAGCAACATGAATATACTTAGGTTTATCCCATCCAAAAGCCTCGTATAATAAATTATATTTAGCAGTCTGGTCTAAATATTCCTTCCCACGAACAACATGAGTAATCTTCATTAAATGATCATCAATAACATTAGCAAAATTATAAGTAGGATATCCATCAGACTTAAGAAGAATTTGATCCTCAAGCACGCTGTTATCAATAACAACTTTTCCATAAACTACATCATCAATAACAGTTTCTCCTTCTTTAGGCATAGCTTGACGAATAACATACTTTTCACCAGCTTCAATTCTAGCAAGAGCTTCTTCCCTACTAATATTTTTACAATGTCCATCATACATAAAAGGAACTTTATTTAAGTTAGCAACTTCGCGAAGTTCATTAAGTCTCTCTTCTGTACAAAAACAATAATAAGCCTTGCCCATTTCAACTAACTTATGAGCATACTCTTGATATATTTCTATTCTTTCACTTTGAACATAAGGACCATATTCTTTAGAATTAAGAGGTCCCTCATCAATAGAAAAACCACAAAGCTTCAAAGTATCATAAATAAACTCAGTTGCTCCTTCAACTTTTCTAGTTTGATCAGTATCTTCTATTCTAAGTATAAAATCACCATTATCATGTTTAGCAATTAAATATTCAAATATAGCAGTTCTTAAATTTCCAATATGCATATATCCCGTAGGACTAGGTGCAAATCTTGTTCTTGTCTTTTCCATATAAATCACCTGCCTGTATTATATCAAAAAAAAGAAGGTTAGTAAACCTTCAAAACACTTAAACCAAACTTTCCACACCATCAATCCTAACTCTATCTACACCTTCCAAAATCTTATCAATAATAACACTTTCAACCCTATCACTAATAATACCATCTATTTTTCTAGCTCCATACTTTTCATACTGACAAAGATTAACAATTTCAGAAACAAGTTTATTAGAAAAACTACAAACGATATCCTTATTCTTATAAAACTTTCTTAAATTAGAAAGTTTAGAATTAACAAGTCTTCTTGAAGTAACATCATCTATTTTATTAAACTTAACAACATTACCAATTCTATTAACAAATTCTAGGCCAAAAAACTTATTTATATCCTCATAATTAACATTGTCGCTAAAACCAATACTACTTTTTGCACACCCTAAATTAGAAGTCATAATAATAGTGGTATTAGAAAAATTAATAACTTCACCCTTACTATTTTTAGCCTCACCTTCATCTAAAACTTGCAAAAATAAATTAATAACTTCCCTACTGCCTTTTTCTATCTCATCTAAAATAATCAAACTATAAGGATTATCCTTAACTTGTTCAAAAACATTCTTATTATCAGTATACCCAACATACCCAGGAGGAGAACCAATCATCTTACTAACAGAATGACTTTCCCTATATTCACTCATATCAACCCTAATAATATTATCTCCATAAAAGTATTTTCCATATTCCTTAGCAAGAAGAGTTTTCCCAACTCCAGTAGGGCCAACAAACAAAAAAGATATTGGCTTTCCTTTAGCTCTAGAAAAAGAATTTTTCTTAAAAGTATCACAAACTAATTTTATAGCTTCATCTTGACCAAATACAGCATTAGAAATAAAAGTCTCAAACTTATCAAAAGCTCGAACAGTATCCCTATAAATAGGAATCTTACTCTTCTCCTCAACAATTTTAAATACATCATCTTTCTTTATCTTTCTATAACATTTATTAGCACTCTTAAGTTCAATTTTATTCTTCTTATCCTCCAAAATCATCTCAGTTTTCTTATACAAAAAAGCTTCATTAAAATTATTATTCATAATAGACTCATTCTTAAGATTTTTAACCTCAGAAAGCTTATCAATTATTTCATTCATATTATCACTCTTATACAAAGAAACACTAGTCCTAGAACAAACCTCATCCATAACATCTATTGCCTTATCAGGCATCTTTCTATCATAAATATATCTATCAGACAAAGAAACTATTTCAGAAATAACATCATCACTTATTTTTACCTTATGATAACTTTCATATATTGGTCTTAATTTCTTCAAAATATTAATTGTCTCATCTAAAGAAGGTTCCTCCACAACAACAGTTTGAAATCTACGAGAAAGAGCCCTATCACTTTCAATAAATTCCTTATATTCAGAAGTAGTAGTAGCACCTATTACTTTGATTTTACCACGTGCAAGAGCAGGTTTTAAAATATTACTAGCATCAATTGCCCCTTCTGCACCACCTGCACCCACTAAAGTATGAATCTCATCAATAAATAAAATAACATCATCATTATCTTCAAGTTCACTAATAATTTTCTCAAGACGTTCTTCAAACTCTCCGCGATATTTAGTTCCCGCAACTAAACTAGCCATAGAAACAGAAATAATTCTTTTTCCAATAAGTTTACTAGGAACATTAGAAGTCTCAAGTCGCCTTGCAAGTTCCTCAACAATCGCAGTTTTCCCAACTCCCGCATCTCCTAAAAGAAGTGGATTATTTTTAGTACGTCTAGATAAAATCTCAAGTAATCTGGAAATTTCCCTATCACGACCAACAACTGGATCAATTTCTCCATTACTACATTTCTTATTAAGATCAATACCAAAAGTCTCAACAGACAACTTCACATTCTTAGTTTTCTTTGAAACATAAAAATCATCATACAAACTATCAACATCAACATCCATACCTAAAAGAATCCTTATAGCAACACCTTCACCTTCTTCAAAAAGCGCTAAAAAAAGATCGCTAGTATCAACCTGTTTTTTACCCTTATCACTAGAATCAATATTTGCAGATTCTAAAATACTTCTAAGAAGCGGTGTATATAAATAAAAATCATTATTACTTTTACCAATTCCAACAACTTTAATAAGTTCATTTCTAAAAACATCATAAGTAACTCCTGCGTCCTTAAACTTGTTAACAATATCTTTATTGCCATATTTAAGTAAAGAAAGTAACAAATGTTCACTTCCAATATAAGGATGTTTCAAACTAACCATTTCCTTTTGCATATTAACTAATACTTTTTTTGCTTCTTCATCATATTTTGAAAACATAAGCATCCTCCCATTATTATTCTATTCATATAATGG
>CAYVXN010000028.1:0-12001 GCA_964455135.1 uncultured Mycoplasma sp. | reverse complement strand
TTACTAGAAACCTTAGCTACTTTTTTCTTAGTTTCAAACTTAAAATCTTTCTTCTTACAGTACATTAGTACAAACACAACAAGTGCAACAACACCTACTACTAAGAAAATAATTTTTGGTACTATTTGATCATATGGTTTCAAACTCAACACAGCATTATTAAGACCATATAAAGTTCCTGCAAATGTAGCACCATACATACCAATTATAGTAGCCCCAACAGTAGCACTAAGAGCAACTAACTTATCATAACCCATCTTAACAAGAAGTCCAATTAAAATCGGGTATAGAACCAAAAGTCCTAAATCTAAACCTGTTATAGATGAAATTAAAGCCATTACTACTATAATAGCAATAAGAACTCCCTTTTCTTTTCCTTTTGATTTTTCAGAAAGTAATTCCATAACTTTATCATATGCTCCAGTAACTTTAAGAACACCATAAAATGCTCCAACTAATAGAACATAAAGTACAACAGTTCCAAATCCTGAAAAAGTTTCTAAAATAACTGATAAGATAGAAACAAACCCAATTTGAGTCGAAACATCATCTGTTTTAGCACCAGCTATTCCATAGATAATTGGAACTATCCAAGACATTAGGATATAAATAAGAATTACTATTCCTACAGCTTTAAATAAATTGTTCTTTTTCATTTCTTTACCTCCTAATACAATTATTACACTTTTATCAAAAAAAATAAAGAAAAAACTGAAAAAAACCCCATTTTTTCAAGTTTTTCTCACAAAAAAAGGACTTTTTAATCCTTTTTCTTCATAGTTGGGAACAAAATAACCTCACGAATAGTTTCACTACCAGTAAGCATCATAACAAGTCTATCTATTCCCATACCCATTCCTCCAGCAGGAGGAAGACCATATTCTAAAGCTTCAACATAATCTAAATCCATTTCATTAGCTTCATCATTACCAAGCTCTTTTT
This sequence comes from uncultured Mycoplasma sp., assembly GCA_964455135.1. GTDB lineage: Bacteria > Bacillota_I > Bacilli_A > RF39 > UBA660 > UMGS1449. Next base: position 11,059 of record CAYVXN010000028.1, on the reverse strand, counting down.
CCTTAACTTGTGATTCAAATCTTTCATATTGATCAATCGGATCGTTTAGCTCAGTAAATGCATTAGCATACTCTCCTCCAACTATAAATAGTTCAAATCTTTGAGTAAATCTTGGATCCTTAGGATCTTTCTTAGCAAGAGGACTAACTTCAATTGGATGACCAATTATAAATGTTGGTTCAATAATAGTATCTTCTACATACTTTTCAAAAAACTCATTAACAATGTGTCCATAGCCAAAGTGATCTTCAACTTCAATACCATGTTCTAAAGCAAGTTTCTTAGCATCTTCAAAACTCATATCATCAAAGAAATTAATACCAGTTACTTCACGAATTGCATCAACCATATGAAGTCTCTTAAACTTAGGTTTCAAACAAATATCATGTCCACGCCATTTAATATCATAAGTACCAAGTACTTCCATCGCAGCATTACCAATAATATTTTCAGTAATTTCCATCATACCTTCAAGATCTGAATATGCTTTATAAAGTTCAATAGTAGTAAACTCAGGATTATGATTCTTATCCATTCCTTCATTTCTAAAAATTCTACCTATTTCATAAACAGCATCCATTCCCCCAACCAAAAGTCTCTTAAGTGGAAGTTCAGTTGCAATTCTAAGATACATATCAATATCAAGAGTATTATGATGTGTTATAAATGGTCTTGCGTTAGCACCACCTAAAATAGTACCAAGCATTGGAGTTTCAACCTCAACGTATCCAAGATTATCAAGATAATTTTGAATAGATCTAATAATTCTAGGTCTCATGAAAGCAACCCTACGAGCATCTTCATTCATTATTAAATCAACATATCTTCTTCTATATCTTTCTTCTGTATCAACAAGACCATGATACTTTTCTGGAAGTGGACGAAGAGCTTTAACTAAATGCTCATATTTAACAGCACGAACACTAAGTTCACCAGTATGAGTACGCATAATAGTACCCTCAATACCTACTATATCTCCAATATCACTCTTCTTAAAAATTTCATAAGAATCTTCTCCGATATTATCGATCTTAACATAAACTTGAATTTGACCATATTTATCCTGAATATTAATAAATCCAGCTTTTCCCTTTCCACGCTTAGTCATAATACGCCCTGCTATTACAACAGAAATATTTTTTTCTTCAAAATCTTCACTAGAAAAATCAGCATATTTTTCCTTAATTTCCTTAGAATCAGAAGTCACATCAAAACGATGTCCAAAAGGATCAATTCCCATAGCTTCTAAATTCTTAGCCTTTTCTCTCCTTATTAATTCTTGTTCACTAAATTGTCTCATATCTTTCTCCTCCTTCAAAATAAAAAGTTAATGACAAAAGGGCGAAACAACTCGCGGTACCACCTTTCTTATCATTAACTGATATCTCTATAATATAACGGTTAATCCGGGCTAAAAGCCATCTCCACAGTTTTACTTCTTTATAGGCTATTATTAGGTTCCCACCATCCCTAACTCTCTAAAAATAGGAACTATAAATACTTGTGCAAAAGCACCTGCTTCATAAATTCATGTTATTAATCTATCATTAAATTTAAACTTTGTCAAGCACCAACTGTTTAACTTTTTCCCCATCTTTATTATATCTTTTTCCCCCAACAAATTTAAGTCTAGGAAAAACAAATTTCAAATCACCCAAAACAAGTTTTCCTCCTACTTCTTCTAAATTACTAAAACAAGAAACATCTCCCATACCATTAACAATAAAATTGCCCTTTACAAACAATAAATTTTCTAATCCCTCAAAATTATCCAAACAAGAAACATTAAAATCCCCAAGAACAATAGAAGGACACTTTAGACAAAAAGACAATTTACTAGAATTATTTTTAATATCGCCAACATAAACATATAAATCTTTTTCCAAATCAGAACTATCAAAACCCACTAAATCAGGAGAACAATTATATATAAGCGCATAATCAGCTTTAGCATCTCTCCTAGATAAAAACTTCAAAAGTTCATAATCCTTATCTTTACCAAAAAAATTAATATTCCTATCACATTCATACATAAAAGATAAATCATCTTTAGTTAAAAGTTGCCCATTATTTTCCTTGTTCAAAATCTCATAAACTCTCTTAGTATCATCAAGCATCAAATCATATTTCACACTATGATTTAATTCTTTTAATTTACTATCAAGAACTTCAAGCATTTGAAACTCAATATTTTGATTATCATCTGCTATTCCTCGAACTTCAACAACTTTGTCTTGTTCTATAACAATTGCAACTCTAGGCATTGTAAATTTACCGCTATAATCCTCAGTAAAATAAATAAAAATATCAGAAACATTAATATAATCCTTAGCAAAAGATTCATCCTCAAAAAACCAAGAAGTAAACTTATTATTAATAGCATCTAAAACTTTTTTATAATCTGAACCTTGATTATACTTAACCCAAACACCATCTTTTTTAGACAAATCACTATTAACTAAACTTTCATTATTCCACAAAAACCTAGAATATATCTTTCCAAAATTAATTTGTTTAATAATATCATCAAGCTTATCATCAGTAACATTATCATCTTCATAATAAAACATAACAGACTTAACAGAACTATCAAGAGCATCCAAATCAAGATCAGCAAAAGGAAAAATAGTATTATTTGTCCTAACATTAAAAACATTCTTATCATAGTCATAATATCCTAGACTAAGTACACTTTTAAAAATCCAATATCTAACCCACACAGGATAATCATTATCATTACTTATTAAAAAATCAATCCATTTTTCCAAAGACTTTTCTTGCCATTTTTTTAACTTATTTATTTCAACATTCTTTGAAAAAGATACACCACGTTTATTACATATTCTTTTTTTACTATCAAAATAATAAGCAGGAATGCTTTCAGAACTTATAACAAACTTATCAAAATAATACTTTTTTAAACAAGAAACAATTTTTTTCCTATCCTTCTTCAAAAAAATACTATTAACATCTATCTTATTAGAAAAAGTTTCATTGTATAATTTAATTAAAAAATTATCTCCAAAAGAAACATTTTGGTCTATCATATTATCACCATATATATTCTAACATAAAAAAAAAGAATATTGAAACAATATTCAAAAAACTACCTAATCATCTTCTTATCTTTCTTAAGATTTTTAAGTTGATTTCTAATATAATCAAAACTTTCCTCTAAGTTCTCATAACTATTCTTTATCTCTGAAGGTATATTAAGTCTGTCATAAACATCTTCAAGTTTTAAAACTTTAAAATTAAGATTATTAACCATGGAACTAAAATTTTGAAACATATTATAATAAGCTCCTTTATAATTATCATTTATTTTTATACGATACTCAGAAAAATCTATAATTTTGAACTTATTACCAACTATTAAAAAATTACCCCCATGTACATCTTCATAACAAATCCCATTTAGTGCAAGTTCTTCTAAAATATCTAAAACTTTTAAATAATAATGAATAGGATCATCGATGCTAGGACTAGATTTAAAAAAATCAGTTAAAGTAATAGAATTTTTATAGTATCTTACAAGTTGACCCATTACTATATCATTAACCTTAACAATTCCAATAGGAAAACTTGATAATCTTATATTATCTTTATAAACATGTAAATTTTTTACTAATTTTTCACACAATGGTCTTCCTTCAACCTTTCCCGTAACAGGATTAATTGAACTATCATTTACATCATAAAGTCTAATAGCAATATTATCTTTATACTTATAAATACTAGCTTCACTTCCTGAAGCAACGTAATTTCCTTTTAAAGTTTCCTTTAATTCATTTTCAGTGAAATTGATTTCTTTCATAACTATCTCCCCTACTAACTTAATTTGATTTTAATTTTATTCAAAATATCAAAAAATTCATTTTCATCACTACAATTGGTAATTTCATTTTTAAATTCTTTAACACCAGGTATTCCCTTCAAATACCAAAGAGCATGCGTTCTAATCTCAAGAAGCGAAGATTTTTCATTACTATTATTTTTTAAAAGCATATAATGTCTTTTAATCATATTTATTTTTTCTTCAAAACTAGGCTTATCTAATATCTCATTATTTTCTAAATAACGAACACATTCTTTAATAAACCAAGGATTGCCCAAAGTAGCACGCCCCACCATAATAGCATCACAACCAGTTTCATCGAGCATTTTTTTAGCATCATATACTGTTTTAATATCACCATTTCCAATAACAGGAATTCTAACAACATTCTTAACTTCACGAATTATATTCCAATCAGCACTACCACTATAACCTTGAGCCCTTGTTCTACCATGAATTGCAATAGCACTAGCACCAGCCTCCTCACACTTTTTAGCAATCTCTACTGCATTAATACTATTACTATCCCAACCGCTTCTTATTTTAACAGTAACAGGAACCGAAACACTACTTACAACAGCACTTACTATTTCTTTTACCTTATCAGGATTTTTCAAAAGAGCACTGCCAGCTTGACTTTTAATAGCAACTTTAGGAACAGGACATCCCAAATTAATATCGATTACTTTTATCTTAAAAACTTCAGACAACTTTTTTACAGCCAAAGCCATAGTTTCAGCAGAAGAACCAAATATCTGAATTGCAACAGGAACAGAAAGACTATCAATTCCTTTTAACATCTCAAAAGTCTTCTTATTATCTCTAACAATTGCTTCAGCACTTATAAGTTCCGTAACAGCATACCCTACTCCCATTTCTTCACATATTTTAAGATATGCATAATTAGAAACACCAGCCATCGGTGCCAAAACAACCTGATTTTTAATTTCAACGTCACCAATTTTCCATTTCATTTACATCACCAAATATAAAATTATTCTTTTTTAAGCAAATCCCTAATTTCCTCGAGTATCAAAACTTCAGAGCTTTTTTCATTAACTGAAGATACCTCTTCTTTTTTTCTGAACTTTTCAAACAATTTTACAATAATAAATATGCAAAAAGCAATAATTAAAAAATCAATAACAGTTTGAATAAAAGAACCATATAAAATCTTTGCATTACCAATAGTAAAACTAAGCTTACTAAAATCTATTCCTCCAAGTAAAATTCCCACAAAAGGCATTAAAACATCATTAACAAGACTAGAAACAATCTTACCAAAAGCACCACCAATAATTACACCAACAGCCATATCAACAACATTTCCACGAGAAATAAATTCCTTGAAGTCAAAAGCACCTTTCTTTATCATACCAACACTTTTCTTATCAAATTTTTTAACATCTTTTTTCAAAACTCAACACCTCAAAAAAATTGTACCACAAATAAACAAAAAATAACACAAAAAAGAGAACTATAACTAGTCCTCCTCTTTAATAGCATTAATAAGTTCTTCCTTATTCATCTTAGAATAACCTTTAATTTCTTTATCTTTTGCAATAGACTTAAGCTCAGAAATACTCATTTCATTATAATTATCATCATTACTACACTCTTCTTCTTTCATATGACCATTTTCTACTAAATATTCAATTTGTTCTTTAGTAAGAGTTTCATATTTAGCTAAGTTAATTGCAATTAAATCAAGAAGTTCTTTATTTTCTTTCAATATTGTTTCAGTTTTTGCATAACATCCATCAATAATTTTTCTAATTTGCTGATCGATTTCAAATGCTATCTTATCAGAAAAATTACGTGTTTTATTATAATCTCTACCTAAGAAAACACTAGACTCACTTTGTTCAAGTTGAACAGGCCCAAGTTCACTCATACCATACTCACAAACCATAGCACGAGCTATTTTAGTAGCACGTTCAATATCATTTTCCGCACCAGTAGTTATATCATCAAAAGTAAGTTGTTCTGCAACACGCCCTGCAAGTAAAGTACAAATTGTTTCAATAAGCTCATTTCTAGTAGTATGCATCTTTTCTTCTTCGCTTTGAATATTCGTATAACCACCAGCCATACCACGTGGAATAATTGTAACTTTTTGAACAATATTAGAATTTTCTTGTTTAAGTCCTGCAACAACATGACCAGCTTCGTGATAAGCAGTAATTTTTTTATCCTTTTCACTAACCTTTCTACTCTTTTTAGCAGGACCCATTAAAACACGATCATGAGCTTCATCTATTTCACTCATAGTAATCTCACTTTTATTACGTCTAACTGCAAGAAGAGCAGCTTCATTAAGAAGATTTTCAAGATCTGCACCACTAAAACCAGAAGTACGACTAGCAAGATATTTAAGAGTTACATCTTTAGCTAACACTTTATTTTTAGCATGAACCTTTAAAATAGCTTCTCTTTCACTAACATCAGGAAGGGAAACAGTAACTTGTCTATCAAATCTACCAGGTCTTAAAAGTGCCGGATCAAGAACATCAGGTCTATTTGTCGCAGCAATAATAATTATTCCTTCATTCGCACCAAAACCATCCATTTCAGTAAGAAGTTGATTAAGAGTTTGTTCTCTTTCATCGTGTCCTCCACCAAGTCCTGTACCTCTTTGACGTCCTACCGCATCAATTTCATCAATGAAGATAAGACAAGGAGCAGTTTGCTTAGCTTGTTTAAACATATCACGAACACGACTAGCACCAACACCAACAAATAATTCAACAAAATCAGAACCACTTATATAGTAGAAAGGTACATTAGCTTCTCCAGCAACTGCACGAGCAAGTAAAGTTTTTCCTGTGCCAGGAGGGCCAACTAATAAAACACCCTTAGGAATTCTAGCACCAAGTTTTTGAAACTTTTTAGGGCTCTTCAAAAAATCAATAAGTTCCTTAACTTCATACTTTTCTTCAACAAGTCCAGCAACATTATCAAAAGTAACCTTATCTTTATCAGAATGAAGTTTAGCTTTACTCTTACCAAAATCCAAAGATTTATTTGCCCCTCCAACTTGTCTAGTTAAGAAATAAAAAGCAAAACCAATCAAAAGTACAAATGGTAAGAAATTAATTATAATAGTCCAAATAGAAGAACCATCTGGATCTTTATTAACATCAACTTTTAAATCACCATTATTCGAAGCACTAAGTATTTGAGAAATAACACTATCCGAATAAGGAACCTTAATTTCAAAACTTTCATTTTTACTATATCCATCAAGTTTTCCAACAACTTCATAAACTGAAGAAGATTGTCTTGGAGTAAGCTCAAGTTCAGTAACCTTACCATCATTTAAATTTTTCATAAATTCATCATAAGTCAAAACATTAGCTTTAGCACTAAGAGAATTAAATACTATAAAAATAGCAAGAAAAAAGCAAATAATTAAACCATATGACAAAAAATTTTTTTTATTATCTTTTTTAACCATAATTCCTCCTTCTAATAATACTTAAGTATTATATCACACTTTTTATTTTTTGGAACATCAAACTTAGATTTTTTAAGTCCAGGAAGCCAAACTATTGTATCTTTAGAGTCAACAACCACAGGCCACAAATCCCTTTGACTAACAGGAACTTTTTCATCAATAAAAATATCTTTAACTTTTTTTGAACCATTAAGACCTTTAACCCTCATTCTATCACCAGCTCTTCTTGTTCGAACATGAAGCGGTAAAACAACATCACCACTATTAAGTCTACAATAAAAGTTACTATTAGAATCAGCATCTTCTATAGCTTTAATGTTTTTACCATTAGGCAAATTAGCATAATCCAAAAGTTCAATCTCATAACTATCAATTTGATTAGTTTCCCTCTCTAAATAAATCTTATTATAACTCTTAACAACCTTAACAGCGTTAGGTAAATAAATAACACTATTAGAGCGATTAGAATAAACAAGAGACCTTATCAAATCAGTATGAACATCAGAAATAAGAATCAAATCATCCTCATAATATTCTTCTAACAAATTATTAATTATCTTATTTTGAATAACAGAATCTAACTTCTTAAATTTATCGACATCTATATAATTGTCATTATAAAGGCCCTTATATAATTTATCAGACTCACAAGACAAAAACCTATCACAATCAAATAACATTTCACTATACTTTAAAAATTTAAGATGAACTTTAGGATCCTCTTCTTTCAAAAAAGGTAAAACCATTTTACGGTATCTATTTCGAGTATACTTATCAGAAAAATTAGATTTATCAACCGCATAATCTATATTATTCTTTTTATCATAATTAACAATTTCTTCCTTAGTAACATATATTAAAGGTCTTAAAATAAAATAATCATCTTTCTTAACTAATTTACTAAAACCAGCATATCCTCCCAAAGTAGAACCTCTAACAATACGCATTAAAACAGTCTCTATCAAATCATCACCATGATGAGCAGTCATTAAATACTTTGCACTATATTTATGCACTAAATCTTCAAAAAAACTATACCTAATATTCCTAGCTTCATTATGAAAGTTATCATCTCCATAATTATTAATAATCATCTTCTCAAAAATAATTTTATGCTTAAGACAAAAATTTTCAAGCCAAACCATCTCATCATCACTTTCAGCTCTAAGTTTATGATTAACATGAGCACATACAATAGATATATTAAGCTTTTTTCTAAACTCAAGCAAAATATTAAGAAGAGCCATAGAATCAGGACCACCAGAACATCCTAAAACAACAACATCGTCTTCATTCAAAACACTAGATAAATACTCCTTAACTTTTTTCATTTCAAATATCATTCCTTTCCACATTCAACAAAACTCATCTTTAAATAATAAATCGTAAACTTATAATAGATTTTTTATATCAATAAATCAAATAAAATTAACTAAAAAAATTACTATAACTATTGAGATTAAATCAATTAAAATAAAGTTAGCCCAAAAGCAAAATAAATCTCTATTTCAAGTTATAAAACTCATTAAAAATATATTACACCAAAAGTACTTATTAATCAACACAATTAAAAATAATAACACACATGTTATTATTTCATTCTAATAATATATTCATTATCACCAGAATACAAAAACTTTTCCCTCGCATATTTTGCCACATAAACCGGATCCTTAAGTTTGTTAACTTCTGATTTTAGAATTTCTTCCTCTTCTTTTAAATCCTCTAACTTAACTTCTAATTCCTTATTCTCATTTTTCATATTATAAACATCCTCTAAAATAGAACCAACAGAATATAGAACATAGGCATTTACAGCAAAACAAATAAGAGTAACAAAAAAAATTCTTTTTACTCTTTTTCTTTTAAGCTTTTTAGAAGTGCGTTTTGCCATAAAATCACCACCATTACAATATCTCATAATAAATGATAACAAAACTAAATTTCTTTTTCAACAAATATGACAAAAAAAGAATATACTTGACACTATAAATGTCCAAGTATACCCTTAGATAAAAAAAATCCTAAAACAAAAAATAATAAAAAATAAACATGAAGTATACCACAATTTATACTAACAATACCTACAAAAAAAGCAACAAATATAATAAAATTAAACAAAACATTAAACAAAATTTTATATTTAGAATAAAACAAAAAATTTTTTAATTTATAAAATAAAAAGTGGTAAACAAACCCTACAACAAAACAAAATAAAAAAGATAAAACTTGTTCACTTAAAATCATTTAAACAATTTCTCAAAAAGAGAAGACTTAGAACCCTTTTTCATGTCATCAAAATATGCAAAACTATCAACATTACCCTTTATAGAAACAACACCATCTTTCGTATCAAGTCTAACTATTTCAAGAGAATTACCTTTAATAACTAAATACCCCATATTCGTTTCAAGCAAAAACTCCTCTTCATCAAAACTTTCAATTTTATTAACCCCTGTAATATAAATAAGTTTTCTTTCATTAATACTAATACCATGATTATAACTAATATTTTCTGCAAATTTATCCATAAACTTTTCCTCCTATCAAACTATATGAAAAATCAAGAAAAATATGCAACAAAAAAACACCCTAAGGTGTTATTTTCCTATTCTTCCGCAGTTTTATATGCTTCTAAAATAGCTTCTTCAAATAATGTACGTGTTTCAGGATTGATTGGATGTGCTATATCACGATATCCTCCAGTAGCGGTTTTTCTACTAGGCATAGCAATAAATAAACCATTATCTCCTTCAATAATACGAATATCATGAACTGCAAAACAATCATCAATTAAAACTGATGCAATTCCTTTCATACGTGATCCTTCCTTTTCAATCTTACGTACGTTTACTGATGTAATCTTCATCTACAATCCTCCTTTTTAAAAGCAAACTGCTTCTAAAACAATTTTATATTAATAAAAACATAAAAGTCAATACATTTTACAATATTTATAACGAAAAAAAGAAAAATAATCTAAACATTCAATTCTAAAACACCAATAAACACATCTGAATAAGAAAAAGATCTATTTACTTTATCGGTAGCAATAACAAAAACATAATTATAACAATCAACAATCACGCCTTCAAACTCTTCAATTTGGTTTCTGCTTCCATTATATCTAAACCTTATTCTCTTTCCCTTCAAAGTACAAACTTTATGTTTAACTTTTTCAATCATCTAGGATACCCCACATACATAGTGCCATTAGTAATAATTCCCCCTATTCCATCTTTTCCATATTTAGTACGTCCTAAAATCTTAATTAAATCAATAGGTTCATTCTTATTAGACAAACAAACAGAAGAAGCAATAATCGCAGGATCTAAAGCATGAATATTAATTCGTCTTGGACTTGATGCAAAATTAGAACCAGCTTTAATTAACTCCTCATAATCAGATTGACAAGCCCCAGCAATTATAATAAGCTTCTCATGATCTTTCTCATACAATCGTGCAGCATTAACAGCCTTAATAAAATTCATACTATTTTTATAATTAGAAACAGACTTATAATCACCTTCATTAACATTTTCATAATAAGCGTCATGACCCGTTATAACAAGAACATCAGGTTTAATTTCTTCCAAATAATCCCTAATTTTTAAATGAACATTTTCCTCACTACTAACTACTCCATAACAAACAATATTCATATCCTTATAAAAATTAATGCATCTGTTTAAATAATCCTTATCAGCATCAATATGCAAAACTTTTCCAGGAAGATAAAAATAATGATCTCTATTAAGATTCAA
>CAYVXN010000027.1:5372-12027 GCA_964455135.1 uncultured Mycoplasma sp. | reverse complement strand
AGCAGGTAGTAAGTATGGAGAAGATATAATTGGTAAATACTCTGAAAAATTAATGATTGAAGTAGGAAAAAAATATAATCCAAGAACATTAAGAAGAATGAGACAATTATATATAATGTTTAATAAAGAAAAATGGTCACCAGTGGTGACCAAATTAAATTGGAGCCACTATATAGTATTAATGTCATTAAATGATTCAAAAATGATAAATTATTATATTAATATTTGTAATCAGAATAATTTAAGTAAAAGAGAACTTGAAACTAAAATAAAAAATAAAGAATATGAAAGATTAAATGATAAAACAAAAGAAAAACTAATAACAAAAGAAAAAACAAAAGTAACAGATTTCATAAAAAATCCAATAATTATAAAAAATAGTAACAACTATGAAGAAATATCAGAAAAAGTATTAAAAAGATTAATCCTTGAAGATATTAAAAATTTCCTTAAAGAATTAGGAGAAGGTTTTACTTATATAAGTGATGAATATAAAATAAAAATTGGAGATACTTACAATTACATAGATTTACTTCTATATAATATTAAATATCGTTGTTATGTAATAATAGAACTAAAAGTTACTGACCTAAAAAAAGAACATATTGGTCAAATACAAATTTATATGAATTATGTTAATAAAAATATAAAAAGTATCTATGAAGATAAAACAATAGGAATAATAATAGTTAAAAAAGATAATAAATTTGTAATGGAGTATTGCAGTGATGAAAGGATTTATAGAGCGACCTATATTTTGAATTAAAATTATGCTATTACTAAAAAAGAAGGAAGATTAGAGTCTAAAGTATACGAAAAAGAGGTAAAACCTAATACATAACTAAAGCAATAGTAACGAATTGCTTTTCTTATCATCAAGTAACAAAGAAAGTAGAAAGCAATCAGAAGAAACAGATGAAGAAAATTTCTGTTTCTTTTTAAATTTAGATAGCGAAAAATCTAGAAATAGAGACCGATACATGCTATTATATAAGGGAAAGGTGAGTTGCATGAACATAGAAAAAATATTTGGAACACTAGGTTATACAAAAGATGAATATGAAAAAATAATGGATTCATATTCTATAAAATCACTAAAAGAAGAAATATTATTAAAAAATATTAAAGAAAACTATGACTTCTTAATAGAGTCAGGCTACACTAAAGAAGAAATAATAAAAATGACTAAAAAATATCCATCACTATATAGTTATAGCACAGAGAATATGAAACAAAAACAAGAAGATCTAATGAATCTAGGCTACACCAAAAAAGAAATAATAAAAATGACCAAATTGTTACCATCAATATATGGCTATAGCACAGAGAACATAAAACAAAAACAAGAAGATTTAGAAAAAATGGGTTATACAAAAAATGAAATAATAAAAATGACCAAAAAACTACCATCGATATATAGTTTAGGGATAGAAACAATAAAACAAAAACAAGAAGAATTAATGAATTTAGGGTACACCAAAAAAGAAATTCTAAAAATGACTAAATCATTACCAACAATATATAGCTTAGGTATAGAAAATATGAAACAAAAACAAGAAGATCTAATAAATCTAGGATACACTAAAGAAGAAATAATAAAAATGACCAAAATGTTACCAACAATATATGGATATAGCACAGAAAACATAAAACAAAAAATAAAAGATATACAAAATTTAGGCTACACCAAAGAAGAAGTAATAAAGATGACTAAAACGCAACCAATGATATATGGTTTAAATATAGAAAACATATATCAAAAATTTAAAGATATTGAGAATTTAGGTTATACTAAAGAAGAAGTATTAAAAATAACTAAAACATTTCCTACAATATATAGCTTGAGCAGTGAAACCTTAAAACAAAAGATAGAATTTTACGACTCAATAGATATACACGAGCTTGCAGTAGTAGATCCTAAACAATTAATGCAAAGTGTATCACTTAGTTATGCTAGGTACAAATTCTATGAAGAAAAGAACATAACAATAACAATGGATAATTATAAAAAACTATTTTTGGATCAAAAGAGTTTTGAAAAACAGTATAGTCTAACAAAACAAGAACTACTTAATAAATATAATTATGAAAAGTATATGGAGGAAAGAAATAGTGGAAGAGTTATATAATCTTGGAATAAGTGAAAATACTATAAAAAGTATGTTTGAAATAAATCCAGGCATAAATGATTTAACAAATGAAGAAATAAGAGAAAAAGAAATAATATTATCAAAAGCAGGATGTACTACTAATCAAATAACTAATATAATAAGTAGTAATTCTAGTTTTTTAAATAGAACTAACGAAGAAATAATAAAACTAATTTCATGTTTAAATAAATTAGGTTTTGTATTAAATATATTATTTGATTCAAACCCTTATATCTTGAATTTAGAGGTATTTGAAATAGAAGAATATATAAAAAAAGAACAACTAAAAGGAAAATCGTTGGAAGAAATAACAAATGAACTTGACAGCGAACCTTACTTATTTTGTGAAATATAGAAAAATTGAATTAAGAGAAGAGAAGAATAATTTCTCTTTTTTTATTATGAAAAAATAGAAAAAATTGTTGAAATTGCTTATTTTTTATGATATAGTTGATATATAGTAAGGAGGCTTAAGATGGAAGAAAATAAAAAAATCTTAACAATCAACAAATTGGATGGCTCTACCGAAGAGGTAGAAGAAGTTATTAGCTTTGAATTTAACGATACAAAAAAACGTTACGTAGTATATACAAAAAATGAAGTTGATCAAAACGGAAATGTAACTATTTACGTTACAGAAGTAGTAACAGATGATCAAGGAACTAGATTCCTTGGAGTGTCTACAGATGAAGAATGGACAAGAATTAAAGATGTTTTGAGAAAACTAGCAAGCAAAGAAGAGGCTTAAGGAGGGTTATCATGGAAAATATAACTATAGTAAATAGCGAATTAAGTAATAACATTATTGGAATTGGAGTAAAAAAAATTAAATTAGATGGTAAGAAATTAGAAGGTATTAAGTCAAAAGCAATAGTAGAACAAGCAAAAGACGAAATTATTAATCCTGTTATAAATAATAGTTTTGAAAAGGAACAAGATTTCGAATTAAAACACGAAGAGTTTGAATTAAAACCAGAAAATAATTCTTCATTTCTATATAACGGAAATAACAAAAAAGATGAATACGAAATAGATGATGATGTTATTAATGCAAAAGTTTCAAAAAACTATGGTGGTTATAGAGAAGAAGTAAAATTTGAAAAGAAGACAAAAGAAGAACCTGAAGAAAAACAAGATAAAATTAGTGAAAAAGATTTTGAAAAATTACTAAATTCCGAAATTGTTAACTCTGAAATAAGAGAACAAATAGCAATGTACAAAAATCTATATACTCAAAAACAAATTACAATAAAGAATCTTAAAAGTAAGCAAGCAAAAATAGCAGATTCATTTCAAAAGGTATCTAATGAAGATCAATCAGCAAAAGCTGATAACGATTTCAAAAAAAATAGAATTAATGAAATGAAGAAAGCGGAAAACTTTAAATATCTAGAAGTTGGAGCGAATGAAGATAATAGAGTAATTGAGGCAATTAGACAAGTTGATGATGCTTTGAAAAATTTACTTAATACTAACTTAAAAATCTATAACGAAACAAAAGCTAAAATAGAACAATATGCAAACGATAAAATTGAACTTGAAAAAAATTCTTCTAAAGTAAGAGAAGAAATAAAAAAACAAACAGAAGATTTAAATGGATTTATGTTAAAAAGTGCTCCTTTAATTATTGAAATAATTGAAGCTGATCAAGTGTTTAAAAAATCAAAAGAAGCTGGTCAAAAAATTGAAAGAGAATATGAAAAAGAATACCATACAAATAATATTGCTTCAATGAATAATAACTTAAAAAAAGAAACATTTAAAGAACCAGATATTCCTAAAATAAATGAAAATAATTTTAATTCTGGAAATACTAATTTATTTGATGTTTTAAGAAGATCAACTCCAGATGTTGAATCAACACAAGAATTAAAAATTCCAGATAATAGAAAAACTGTTACAAATATTTCAAGTGAAATTGACCAAGATTTTAGTTTTGGTTCTAGAAGAGTATCTTAGGCTCTTCTTTTTTTTGCTTTTTTGTAGTATAATAATGGAGGTGATAAAATGAAAAAAATAATGGATGGAAATAAAGCTTGTGCCTTATCTTCTTATAAATTTACAGAAGTAGCAGGAATTTATCCTATTACTCCCGCAACAACTATGGCTGAGACTATTGATGAATTATCTGCTAAAGGTGAAAAAAACTTTTTTGATGATAAAGTAAAAGTAGTAGAAATGCAAAGTGAAGCTGGTGCCATAGGGACAGTTCACGGCCTTTTACAAAATGGAATCCTTGCTAGTACTTATACAGCAAGTCAAGGACTTCTTTTAATGATACCAAATATGTATAAAATAGCAGGAGAACTTCTTCCTTGTGTAATCAATGTATCAGCACGTACCATAGCAACGCATGCTTTATCAATCATGGGTGATCAAAGTGATATTTATGCTGTCAGAGGAACAGGATTTGCTATTCTTTCTTCTTCTTCAGTACAACAAGTGATGGACCTAACAAATATTGCATATTTATCTACGATAAGAGGAAGAATTCCTTTTGTTAACTTTTTTGATGGATTTAGAACTTCTCATGAATATAACAAAATAGAAGTAATTGATTATGAAAAAGTAAAAAAACTTATTGATAAAGAATCACTTCAAAAATTTAGAAATCACTCTCTTGATATAGACAATCCAACAACAAGAGGAACAAACGAGGGAGATGGAATTTACTTTCAAGCAGTAGAATCCCGTAATGATTTTTATGATCGTCTTCCAGATATAGTAAATAACTATATGAAAGATATCAATGAAATAACCGGTAAAAACTATAAACCATTCCAGTATTACGGAGATCCAAAAGCTAAATATGTAATCGTAGCAATGGGTTCTGTTTGTGAAACAATAAAAGAATTTTTAGAGTTTAAAAATGCTAAACTAGGTTTAATTGAAGTTCATTTATATAGACCATTTTCTAGTAAATATTTCTTAAATGTACTTCCAAAAACAGTTAAAAAAATAGCAGTACTTGATAGAGCAAAAGAACCTGGTTCATTAAAAGAACCTTTATGTTTAGATGTAGAAGATGTAATAAAAAACAACAATCTAAAAATAGAAGTATGTGGAGGAAGATATGGACTTTCTTCTAAAAATACAAATCTAAATGACATTGAAGCAGTATATAATCATTTAAAAGAAGTAAATTCAAAAAAAACATTCACAATAGGAATTATAGACGATGTTACTAATTTATCTCTTCCAAGAACTACTACAAAATTCAAAAAAGATTATGAAGAAGTGTTAATCTACGGATATGGTTCTGATGGAATGATCACAACTTCTAAAGATATCTTAACTATTATTGGAGAAAACACTGATAATTATGTTCAAGGTTATTTTGAGTACGATTCTAAAAAAAGTGGGGGAGTAACAAAAAGTCATTTAAGATTCAGTAAAAATGAAATAAAAAGTGCTTATTACATAGAAACTCCTAGAATAGTAGTGTGCTCAAAAGATACTTATTTAAATAAATTCGATATGCTTAAGGGTATAAAAGAAGGCGGAATTTTTATTCTTAATACTGAAAAAGAAGAAATATCACTACCTGATACTTACTTAGACATTATCAAAGAAAAGAAAATAAAAGTATTCACAATTAATGCTTCTAAAATAGCAAAAGAAAACAATATTCCTAACAAGATTAGTATGATTATGGAAATGGTTATACTTCATATCTCTAATCTAATGGATAAAGATACTTCTAAAGAATATATTATCAAAATGATAAAGAAAAATTTCTCTCACAAAGGAGAAAATATAGTTAACTCTAATATAAATGCCTTAGAGGACGCTATTTCTAGTGTCAAACTTGTAGATATTAACAATATAAAAACTTTTGAAAAAGAAGAAGCTAAAAACACTGTTTTCTCACTCCTAGAACATGGAAAACCTAATGATATAAAAGTAAGTCATTTTACTGGAAGTGAAGATGGAGTAACTTCTGCAGGACTTTCTAAACTTGAAAAAAGAGGACTTTCTAACACTACTCCAAGTTATAACAAAGAAAAATGTATTATGTGCAATCTTTGTTCATTTGTTTGTCCACATGCTGTAATTAGACCTTATTTACTTACCAAAGAAGAATACGAAAATGCTCCAGAAGCAGTAAAAAAAGATGCAAAAGAAGCCAAAATAAAAGATCATGATTTAATGTTCACAATAGGGGTATCTATTTATGATTGTACAGGTTGCTCTTTATGTGAAGGTATTTGTCCTGCCGGAGCTATTAAAATGGCAGAAATAAAGGAAAAAGAACAAATCAAGTTTGATTATTTAGAAAAAATAGAAGAAAAGAAAGTGATGAGTACAAATAATGTAAAAGGAAGTCAGTTTGTAAAACCAGCATTCGAGTTTAGTGGAGCTTGTGCAGGATGCGGAGAAACTCCTTATTTAAAACTATTATCACAACTTTTCAAAGATAATCTAATGGTTGCAAATGCAACAGGTTGTTCTTCTATTTATGGTGCATCTTTACCTAGCACTCCTTGGAATGTTCCTTGGGTTAA
>CAYVXN010000027.1:0-5272 GCA_964455135.1 uncultured Mycoplasma sp. | reverse complement strand
TAGTCGGAGGAGATGGATGGGCTTATGACATTGGATTTGGAGGAATTGATCAAGTATTATCTTCTAAAGAAAATGTAAACATTCTAGTGCTTGATACAGAAGTTTACTCAAACACAGGAGGCCAATCATCAAAATCAACAAGACCTGGAGCAATAGCAAAATTTGCTTACACTGGAAAAGAAAATAGTAAAAAAGATTTAGCTAGAATTGCTATGTGCTATCCTCATGTTTATGTGGGAACTATATCACTTGGTGCTAATTACATGCACACAATAAAAACAATCATAGAGGCAGAAAAATATCCTGGTCCTTCAATTTTAATAGCATACGCTCCTTGCATAGCACATGGAATAAAAACAGGTATGAAAGATTCTATAAAAGAAGAAAAACTTGCAACAGAATCTGGCTATTTTCCATTATTTAGATATAATCCGGAAACTAATAAATTCTCTTTAGATTCGAAAGCAGACTTTGAAAAACTAGATGATATCTTTAAAAGAGAAAATAGATACAGAGGAAACAAAGAACTTCTAGAAAAAAGTAAACAAGATATAAAAGATGAATATCAAAGATTAAAAGAATTATCAAAAGAAGAATGATAATTCTTTTTATTAACAAAAATAAACACTAAATGTAAACAATCATTGCACTAAAACAATAAATTTGTTCTTCTG
This sequence comes from uncultured Mycoplasma sp., assembly GCA_964455135.1. Taxonomy (GTDB): domain Bacteria; phylum Bacillota_I; class Bacilli_A; order RF39; family UBA660; genus UMGS1449. Next base: position 4,598 of record CAYVXN010000027.1, on the reverse strand, counting down.
AAAACACAGAAATACTTACCTCGTATTTAATATCAATTACTTCTTTATCTTCATCAAGTTCATCTAAAAAGTTATTAATTTTATCTTCTAAATCTTTTTCATGAGCTTCATCAAAAACTTTTACTTTCATATTATAATCACCAAAATAATATTAACGAAAAAAATCTTAAAAATTTGTCGAACCCTCTTGATAAAAATATAAAAACCTTTATAATAAAAAGAAATAATTTTTAAAGGAGGAAATCTATGGATAAAACAAAATTACCAGTACTTGTTCTAAAAAATATTATCCTATTTCCTCATAGTGAAATAAGGTTAGAACTTGAAAATGATAAAGATAAAGAACTAATCTCTCTAGCAGACTCCTATTATAACAAACATATTTTAATAATTCATCCAAATAATGAACTTGAAGCCTCAATTGATAAAACTAGTTTTCCTAGAATTGGGATAATTGGGTATATCAATATGAAACTTGATCTTCCTAACAATAAAACAAGAATTGTAATCAGGGGATTAAATAGAGTAAAGGTTTTATCTTATACCAGTGAAGTAGATGGTATAAAAGTATCTTACTTTGAAGATATAAAAACTCCGAAATTATCTAGCGTTGAAGAAATGGCCTATTCTAGAAGTTTAATAAAACAAACAGAATATTATATAGAACATTGTCCTACAGCAAGTAATAGTATTTTATCTGATATACTCGGAGTAAATGATATAGATAAAATAACTGATATTCTTACTATGTTTATTCCTGGTACTTATCAAAGAAAACTAGAGTATTTAAACGAAACAAGTCCCACCACAAGAGTAATGATGCTCTTAGATGATATTAATATGGAAATATCAGTTACTGAACTTGAGCAGGAAATAGAAGATAAAATATCTTTTGAACTTGAAAAAACTCAAAGAGACTATATCCTAAACGAAAAAATTAAAATAATGAAAGAAGAACTTGGCGAAGGATATGATAAAGACAGAGAAACAACAAAACTAAAAGAAAGGTTAAAAAATTCTAATATTCCTATTTCAATAAAAAAAAGATTAGAACTTGAAATAAAAAGATATGAATCAATTCCTGCCATGTCCTCTGAAATAGGTATGGTAAGAAATTATATAGATACATTATTTAGTCTTCCTTGGAATATATATACTAAAGATAACGAAAACTTAGATGATGCTATGGAAAAGTTAAATAAGACACATTATGGTCTTGAAGAAGTAAAAGAAAGAGTAATTGAGTATTTAGCATTAAATCAAATGACAAAAGGAGTAAACAATCCAATCATTTGTTTAGTGGGTCCTCCTGGAGTTGGTAAAACAACATTTGCTAAAAGTATAGCAAGTGCAATAAATAGGAAATATACCAAGATTTCTGTCGGAGGAATTAGTGATGAAGCCGATATAGTAGGGCATAGACGTGCTTATATTGGTTCTAGTCCAGGAAAAATAATCGAAGGATTAAAAAAAGCTGGTTCTTCAAATCCTGTCTTCGTTATTGATGAAGTAGATAAAATGACCAAAGATATAAAAGGAGATCCTGCATCAAGTTTGCTTGAAGTTTTAGATAAAGATCAAAATAAATATTTTTGTGACAATTATATAGAAGAAGAGTATGACTTATCAAAAGTTATGTTCATCTTAACAGCAAATTATATTGATCAAATACCTATCGAATTATTAGATAGACTTGAAATAATAGAAATATCTAGTTATACAGAAAATGAAAAATTTAATATTTGCAAAAATTATATAATTCCAAATGGTATAAAAAGTCATGGTCTTGAAGATGCTAATATCGAGTTTACTGATGATGCAATTTCTAAAATAATTAAAAACTATACCAAAGAAGCCGGAGTAAGAGAACTTGAAAGAAAAATTCATACTATTTTAAGAAAAATAGTAAAAGAAATAATCATTGATAAAAAAGAAAGTTTAAATATTATTGATGAATCCATAGTCATAAAATATTTAGGTAATGAAAAGTATCCTGATTCTAAAAATAATAAATATAAAAGTGAAATAGGAATAGTTAACGCCATGAGTTATACAATTTATGGTGGAGATATATTAAAAATTGAAGTAGATTTTTATAAAGGAAATGGTAATATTGTTGCAACAGGTAGTCTTGGAGAGGTTTTTATTGAAAGTACAAAAATAGCTCTTAGTTATATAAAAAGTAACTATAAAAAATTTGGTATAAATTACGAAACATTAGAAAGTAGTGATATCCACATCCATGTACCAGAAGGTGCAATAAAAAAGGATGGTCCAAGTGCAGGAATAGCTATTACAACAGCCATCATAAGTGCTTTTACTAATTTAAAAATAAAAAATAACATATCAATGACTGGAGAAATAACCTTAAGAGGTGAAGTTTTACCAGTCGGAGGATTAAAAGAAAAAGTAATCGGAGCAAAAAAAGCTGGAGTAGACAAAATAATTTTGCCAAGCTCTAACAAAAAAGATATAGAAGAATTAGATAAAGAGATAATCAATAATTTAAAATTTATATATGTAGATAACTATTTACAAGTTTTTGAAAATTTAACATATTTAAATAAAAAGAAAAAAAGTACAAATAAAATTTTAGAGGGACAAAAGAAGTAAAATTTAAAAAACTTCTTTTTTTAAATTTAAAGATGTGTTAGAATTATATAGTATTTGAAAGGTGATGCAAATGAAAGAAGTTATAACAGAGACTCTTATAGATAGTTTTAAACTATTACCATTTCTATTTATTACATTTTTAGTTATAGAACTTTTTGAACATAAACTAAGTAAAAAAAGTAAAAATGCAATCACAAATTCTGGGAAATTTGGACCTTTTATAGGCAGTTTTTTAGGACTTATTCCACAATGTGGTTTTTCAGTTGCAGTAACAAACCTTTATGCTACTAGAATTATTACTCTTGGCACTTTAATTTCTATTTATCTGTCAACAAGCGATGAAATGATACCTATCCTAATAGCAGAACAAGCTCCAATAGAACTTTTAATAAAAATAATTATATTAAAATTTATTATTGGTTTTATATTTGGTTTTATTATAGATTTATTTTTTAAAAAAAGAGAAAAAGAAAACTATTCCCTTTGTAAAGAAGAACATTGTCATTGCGATAAAAAAATATTTAGAGCATCACTTAAACATACATTAAACATTTTTATTTTTATTGTTATATGCAATTTTATCATAAACTTCATTATGGAGTTTGGAGGTATGAATTACCTAAAAGATATACTTTTAAAAGATAATGTTTTAGGTTCCTTTGTCACAAGTTTAATAGGATTGATACCTAATTGTGCTGGAAGCGTAGTTCTTACTGAATTATTTTTAAATAATGCTATATCATTTTCTGCTTTACTTGCAGGCCTTCTATCTGGCGCAGGAATAGCACTTCTTGTTTTGTTTAAAACAAATAAAAATAAAAAAGAAAACTTTATGATTTTAGGACTTTTATATTTAATCGGAGCACTTTCCGGAGTAATATTAGAATTAATTTCTAGAATTATTTAAATCAAAAAAAGATCTATCTTAATTTTTTTTAGATAGATCTTTTAATTAATTATTTATTTAATTTAGATAAATCAATATCTTTTTTTTCGATAGCTCTTAAAACCTCTATTGGAAGAGCAAATATTATAGTATTTGATTGATCTGAAGAAACATCATTAATAGTAGAAAGTGTTCTTAAATGAAGAGCTCCATCAGCTTTTGCCATAGTTTCAGCAGCTTTAGCTAAGTTTTTAGAAGCTTCAACTTCTCCGACAGATTTAGTAATAACAGCTTGTTTTTCTCTTTCAGCTTCTGCAACACGTGCAATAACTCTTTTCATTTCTTCTGGAAGAGAAACATCTTTAAGTTCAACATTTTCAACTTTTATTCCCCAAGGATCAGTTGCTTTATCAATAATATTACATATTTCAGTAGAAAGTTTATCTCTTTCACTTAAAAGTTCATCTAAAGACACAGAACCTACTACATTTCTCATAGTAGTTTGAGCAAGTTGTGATACAGCATAGAAGAAGTTTTCTACTTCCAACACACTTTTAGAAGCATCGAATACTTTGTAATAAATAACAGCATTAATTTTAACTGAAACATTATCTTTAGTAATAGCTTCTTGTTCTGGAACATCAACTGCTTTTGTTCTTATATCAACCTTCTTATATGATTGAAAAATAGGAATAACTATTCTCCAACCAGGTTCCATTATCTTAGTAAATTTACCAAGACAGAACTTAATTCCTCTTTCATACTGATTAATTTGTTTAATTGATGCAAGCAAAATAACTGCAATAATTATAATTGCTATAATACCTATATCCATTTATTTACCTCCTTTCATTAATTATATCACTGATAACAACAAAATTATACAAAAATTTAAAAACTTATTGTTTTGAATAAATACATTTACAAAAATTTGAAATTTACTATTTATTTTTTTAAAATATATGTTATAATTAAGTAGTCATGGTTCCTTAGCTCAGTTGGTAGAGCAACAGACTCTTAATCTGTGGGTCCAGGGTTCGAGCCCCTGAGGGATCACCATTTTTAAAAATATGCTATCAGAGATTCTGATAGTTTTTTT
>CAYVXN010000026.1:0-12208 GCA_964455135.1 uncultured Mycoplasma sp. | reverse complement strand
GAAAATGATGATTCAAAATGTTGCCGTATTCACCAGAACGAATCCAGGATTTGTAAAGATGGGATTTTCTCTTGGTAAAGAAAAATTATTTAGTTATTTAGATTTGTTTGGTTTTGGAGATAAAACAGGAATAGATTTAAATGGTGAAGGAAAAGGTATAATCTTTGATGTTGGAGATGTAAAAGATTTAGAGCTTGCTACTACTTCTTTTGGTCAAGGGGTAAGTGTAACACCATTACAACAAATAACAGCAGTTTCTTCAATAGTTAATGGAGGTAATTTATATAAGCCATACATAATGAAAAGTATTTTAGATAGTAAGACTAATAATGTTTATTTAGAAAATAAAAAAGAATTTGTTAGAAAAACTATAAGTAAGAATACTTCTAATATTATGAGAATGGCTCTTGAAAGTGTTGTAGCAAAAGGTGGTGGAAAAGTTACTTATATAGATGGTTATCGTGTTGGAGGAAAAACTGGAACAGCCCAAAAAGTAGAAAATGGAAGGTACTTAGAAAATAATTATATAATGAGTTTTATGGCAGTTCTTCCTAGTAATGATCCTGAAGTTGTTCTTTATTTAGCGATTGATAACCCTAAAAAAACAGCTCTTTTATCAAGTTATACTACAACACCTTTTGTTAGAAAAATACTTCTTGATATAATAAATATTATGGATATAGAAAAACAACCAAATCAAAAAGAAAAAGATTATGAATGGATGGATAAAAAGTATTATGATGTTCCAAATGTTGTAGGAATGACTAAAAAAGAAGCAAAGAAATACTTGTCTAATTTTGAAATTACTTTTGTTGGAGAAGGTGATATAGTACTTGAACAAACTCCAAAAGCTGGTACTAGATATTATGAAACTGGTACTATAAAACTTCTTTTAGGTAGTAAATAGAATTATTTGTACTGTCAAGAGTGGTAAAATGCATAAAAAAACATAGTTAAAAATTAAGATATGTAGTATAATGTTTTGAGAAGAAGGTGTATTTATGTTAATACTAACAAAGTCTATTTTGTCAATAATGGTAGGTTTTATAATAGCGGTAATATTAGGTCTTTTGTTAATTCCTGTTTTAAAAAGAATTAATTTTGGACAAAGGATTAGTGAATATGTTGGAGAATCTCATAGGAAAAAAGAAGGTACTCCTACAATGGGGGGACTTATATTTATTATTCCTACTATTTTAGCTATTTTGTTTTTAGTTATAGATGGAAGACTTGAAATGACATATAATTTACTTATTATGATGGTTGTCTTTGTATTGTATGCTTTTATTGGATTTTTAGATGACTTTTTATCTCTTAAACGGGGAAAGAATGAAGGTCTTACTGTAACTCAAAAGTTTATTTGTCAGATAATAGTAGCAATTATTTTCTTTGCAATATATATGAAATATAATGGTAATACTTATTTTACTATATCTACTTTAGGTATTAATGTTGATTTGGGATGGCTTTATGGAGTATTTATTTTACTTCTTTTAGTAGGCTTTTCAAACGCTGTTAATTTAACTGATGGTTTGGATGGTTTATCTGGAGGACTTAGTGCTATTGCATTTGTTGCTTTTGCTCTTATTTCCTTATTTATTGGCAAAGAAGATGTAGGATTTTTCTGTTTTGTGTTAACTGGAGCACTTGCAGGATTTCTTATGTTTAATGCATATCCCGCGAGGGTTTTTATGGGTGACACTGGATCTCTCGCCTTAGGAGCAGTTCTAGCTACTGTTGCAATACTTACTCGTAGAGAAGTTACCTTGTTTGTAATTGGGCTTGTATTCTGTTTAGAAACGTTAAGTGTAATGATTCAAGTATTTTGGTATAAGCTTAAGAAAAAAAGATTGTTTTTGATGACTCCTATTCATCATCATTATGAAAGAAAAGGTTATGAAGAACCCGATATTGTTAAAGGTTTTTGGCTTGTTGGTATAATATGTGCTGTACTTGGAATATTCTTTGCAGTGTGGATATAAGAAAGTTTTAAAAAATAACATTTATGCTTTGTGCATAAATGTTATTTTTTTGTTTATATAAATGACATAAAAAGTAATAACATAAAAATAACTTGTAACAATGTTAGTTTTATGGTAAAATAAAGCCCAATCAAGGGGAGATTTATATGCAAAAACATTTTATTGATAATTTGACTGGTATATATAATGAGGAGTATTTAAAATTTAATTATCAAAAATATTTAGACGAAAATCCTAATTCTAATTTTATTATGATTGATTTTGAAAAATTTAAAGCTATTAATGATACATTTGGTCATAATATAGGGGATGATTATTTAAAATTATTTGCTAAAATTTTAAATGATAGTTTTAAAAATTCTATTTCAGTAAGACTTCATGGAGATGAATTTGCGGTTTTAACTAAATATAGTGAAGATCATATTGAAAAAATATTTGATTTATGTGATCAAAAAATTTTACTTGCGGAACTTGAAGGGAAGATACCTAAAAAATTTAAGTATAATGCTGGTTCTTCAAGGGCTGAACATGGTATAAATAATACAAAAGAAAAATCTGATTATATGATGTATTATGCTAAAAAAAATAATTTAAGATATCAAAAGTTTTCTCCACTTGTTTTAGAGGAAAAAGAAAAGTCAGATGATTATTTAAAGACTATTGATTCTTTGTTGAAGGAAGATGCTTTTTCTTATACGACTAGACAATTATTTAATGGTGAATCTGTGCCTCAAAATATATTTCAAATTTATACAAAAAATAGCAATGGCTCTTCTATCTTTGATAATAATAGGTATGAAATTTTGAAAGAGTCTTCAAAACTTTTGCAATTTGATGTTTATAATATTCAACGTTTAATGGAGAAACTGAAAGTTGAAGATAAGAAAATGGTAATTACTTTTGATTTTAAATCATTAATAAATACTCCAAGTATTTTGGAATATTTAAAGACTTTTAAGGATTTTGCATCTGTGTCTTTTAATAATATAATTTTAAGTGTAGATGTAAATGGATTGAATGAAGTTCAAGTACAAAAGCTTATTGATAGTATTCAGGTTTTGAAAGAACTTGGTTTTTTAATACGTTTGGAAAAATTTTCTAATATAATTGGTGATAAAATATGGGAAGAGTCAGATGTTAATTATATCAAAATATCAAGTGAATATTGGAAAAATGCAGAGAAAAATTTCAAGACTGCTTTATCGCTTGAAAATAAAGTTTTAACTTATGAAAAATGTAATATTATTCCAGTATTTGAATTTATAGAAAAAGAAAAGGAATTTAAGTTTTTAAGGGAATTTACTCCTGATAGTACTTTGTTTAGTGGCAATTATTTTTCTGATGAAAAAAAATTAGTTTTAAAATGATTGTTTTTAGATAAAAATCCTGGCTTTTAATTGTCTATTAAAAAAGTAGTGTAAAAATGATTGTTTTTACACTACTTTTTTGCTTAAATTAAGGATTATTCCTATACTTACGATAGTAATGAGTAAACTACTTCCACCATAAGAAATAAAAGGAAGAGTAACCCCGGTTACAGGGATAAGTCCAATTACTACTGATAGATTAAGTATTGTTTGAAAGATTATTTGAAAACCAAGTCCAAAGATTACATATTTTTTAAATAAATTTTCTTGTTCTAGTGCTAGCTTTATAATCATTGTGATTAGTATTGCAAAAAGAAATATTACTGTTAGAGCTCCGATTATGCCAAATTCTTCACAAATAATTGAAAAAATAAAATCAGTTTGAGGTTCTGGAAGGTAAAAATGTTTTTGTCTTGACTCTAAAAAACCAAATCCTAGTAAGCCTCCTGGTCCTATTGCATATAAACTTTGAATTATTTGAAACCCTGTTCCAAGCGGATCGCTCCAAGGATTTAAAAATGAAGTTATTCTCTCTAGTCTATAGGGTGCAATAAGGATAAGAATAACTGCGCCGATTGCTCCGGTTACTGCGAAGATATAAAAGTATTTCATGTTTACACCTGCGATAAATAATAATGCGATTACGGACATTACTAGAATTACTCCAGTTCCGAAATCTGGCTGAAGCATAATAAGTGAAAAAGAAAGAGCCATTATTATTAAGATAGGAATAATGTTTTTAAAGCTTTTATATGCTTTCTTGTGATCATTTAAGTATTTAGCAGTAAAAATAATTATTGCTAGTTTCATGGCTTCACTAGGTTGTATTCCGAATGATCCAATACCAAACCAACTTCTTGAACCATTTCTAATTACTCCGATACCAGGAATTAAAACAAGAATTAAGAGGATGAAACCTAAAACTAAGAATATTTTGGAATATTTATAGAAAAAATCTGAATTTAGTTTAATTATTATAGATAAAAAAGCAAAGCCTAAACCAACAAAAATAGCTTGTTGTTTAACATATTTTAAACTATCTCCAAATTTATAATCAGCCCAGATATAAGAAGATGAGTATATCATTAAAAGACCAATAGCAATTAGGGAAGACATAGCAATAAAAAGAAGTAGTCTTTTATTTTTTAGCATAAGATCACCTTAGTTAATTATATGAAAAATCTTAAAGATAAATTAAATTTTTATGTGATAATTTAAAATAAAAATGTGTCGTATTTTGTAAATGAAAAGTTGTTATTGTTAGTAATAATTTTTCCATAATAAGTAATAAGAAGTCAGTAAATTTAAAATTTTTTATGATTTTGCGCTTTAAATTTTAAATTTTTCTTGACTTTTTATTTTTATTCTTTAAAATAGTGAGTTAATTTTAGAAGTTGTTTCTAAAAAATTAAGGGAGGTTTAATATGAAAGAAAGGTCTAAGAAGTTTAAACTTGTTATGTTTTTAGCTTTCTTTGCTATGATTTTTACTGGTGTAATGATATACGCTCAAAATGAAAATGGTAAAATCAATCTATCAAAGACTGCGACAAAAATATATGAAAAAGTTTCAAACGATAACTTAGAATATGGAAGGTTTGCAAAAGTTGATTTGAATATTACCGCTAATCCATATAATGAAAGTACATCTGTAAATGGAAAACTTGATATCGTTATCGTATTTGATGGCTCTGTTAGTATGCAACATGATCAAAGATTAATCAATGCTCAAGCTGCTGCAAGAGATTTTGCTAATACTTTGATGGATGATACTGGTAATGTCAGGATTGGTTTTGCAGAATATGGTTCTAGCTTAAAAGATAGTTTAGCTATTACTGGGGATAAAAGTAAAGTTTTAAATTTCATTAATACTAAACTTGATGCTAATGGCGGAACTAATTTACAAGCTGGTATAGCAAAAGCTAATGATTTATTAGCAACAGGTGGCAGAAGTGATGCCAAAAAAATAGTTATAATTTTAACTGATGGAGTGCCTACATTGTTTGATTATAATGGGGAAAGATATGGTAAGGGAAATAGTGATGCTTCAGTATGTGTAGAAAGAGGATGGTTTGGTTGTGAAAAATCTATGAAACCATCTGAAGCTGCTAAAATAGAGCTTGATGCTTTAAAAGCAGAATATAGTGATGCAGATGTTTATACTATAACTTTTGGAAATGAACCAGAAGCTGCTAGTATACTTGCAAATATTAATCCTGAAAATAAAGAACCACTATACAAGAATTATAAAGCTTTATCAGGAAGTGATTTGAAAAAAAAGTTTGAAGAAATTATTGAACTTTCAAAAAATATCATAGGTAAGAATAGTGTTGTAACAGATGTTATTCCAAGCAATTTTAAATTAACTGATGAATCAAAACAAGAACTTATTTCAGCTGGAGTTACTGTTACAGAAAATAGTGATGGCACTACAACACTTACTTGGAATGTTGGAAATATCGAAGCAGGTAAAACAAATACTTTATCTTATGAAGTAAAAGCAAATGATGATTATCATGGTAGTATGTATACAAATGAATCTGCTACTTTATCTACTACAGTAGAAGATACAAATCCATACTATGATAGTGAAAATCTTAGTTTGAACTTTGAAAAACCAACAGTAGAAATTCCTGCTATAACAAATGATGATCATTATAACAATAATGAAAGTTATACTGGATATGAAGGGGAAACAATTACTGGAACTTCTATTTTAACAAATGATTTGAATAAAAACATAGAAACAGATTCAGAAAATGCTAGTGTTACTGTAACTGATAAAATAGTAATAGTAGAAAATGATAATGTTGTAAAAAATAGTGATGGAACTTATTCGGTTTACAAAAATTCAGTAAAACAAGGAGTTCTAACTATTAACGAAGATGGAACTTTCTCTTTTGATTCTGTCTCAGGAGTAACCGGAGAAGTAAATTTTGATTATTATATTGCAACACTTATTAATCCAAATAGTGAAACTGGAGTAGTTTATAGTAATACTTCAACTGTTACAATAAAAATACTTGCAAGAAGTGTTACAACTATTTCTGGAGAAAAAATTTGGAATGATAATAACAATCAAGATGGTAAGAGACCACAACAAATAACAGTAGAACTTTATGCCAATGGTGAAAAAGTAGCTGAAAAAGAAGTAAATGCAAGTAGTAACTGGACTTATAGTTTTGATAATTTATATGTTTATCAAAAAGGTCATGAAAATGATGATAGTTACAAAATAAATTATACAGTAAAAGAAAAAGAAACTACTAAGGATTATACTGTAAGTTATGATGGATATGATATTATTAATACCCATGAAATAGAAAAGACAAAAGTTGAAGGTATAAAAACTTGGGATGATAATGATAATCAAGATGGTAAGAGACCACAACAAATAACAGTAGAACTTTATGCCAATGGTGAAAAAGTAGCTGAAAAAGAAGTAACTGCAAGTAGTAACTGGAGTTATAGCTTTAATGACTTAGATAAATATAAAGATGGTGATGAAATAACTTACACTATTGATGAAGTTGCAATTCCAGGTTATACAAAGAAAATAAATGGTTATAACATAACTAATACCCATGAAATAGAAAAGACAAAAGTTGAAGGTACAAAAGAATGGGTAGATGAAAATAATAAAGATGGTTTAAGACCAGATTCAATCACAGTAGAACTTTATGCTAATGGTGTAAAGGTAGCTGAAAAAGTAGTTACTGCAAGTAGTAACTGGAGTTATAGCTTTACTGACTTAGATAAGTATTCTAATGGTAGCCCAATAACTTATACAGTAGAAGAAAAGAAAGTAGATAACTATGAAACAAGTGTAGAAAAGCAAAATGATAAATTTGTTATTACTAACACACATGAAGTTAAATCTGTAACAGTAAGCGGTACAAAAACTTGGGTAGATGGTAATAATAAATATGGAAGACCAGATTCAATCACAGTTAATTTAACAGGAAAAGCTGGGGATGAAACAGTAGTTTCAAAATCAAAAGTAGTAACTGCAAGTAGTAACTGGAGTTATGAATTTACTGATCTTCCAGAATATAAAAATGGTAAAAGGATTACTTATACAATAAGTGAAAATGCTGTTAAAGATTATGATACTACTATAGATGGATATGATATTACAAATACTTATAATCCAGAAACAACTTCAGTTAAAGTCACAAAAACTTGGGATGATAATGATAATCAAGATGGTTTAAGACCTGGTTCAATTACAGTAGAACTTTATGCCAATGGAGAAAAAGTTGCTGAAAAAGAAGTAACTGCTAATGATAACTGGACTTATGAGTTTACTAATTTAGTAAAATATGCTAAAGGAGTAGAAATAAATTATACAATTAAAGAAAAATCAGTTGCTGATTATGATACTGTTATAAATGGGTATGATATAACAAATAAACATATTCCAGAAGTTGTTTCAAAAACAGTAAAAAAAGAATGGAATGATGATAACAATAGAGATAAAGTAAGACCTGAATCTATTACAGTTATTCTATTAAAAGATGGTAAAGAAGAACAAGAAATAACTTTAAGTGATGATAATAACTGGACTTATACATTTAACAATTTACCTAAATATAGAGATAAAGGCGTAGTTGTTAAATATTCGGTAGAAGAAAAGAAAGTAAATAACTATGAAACAGATATAGATAAACAAGATGATGGTTTTGTTATAACTAATACCCATGAAATAGAAAAGAATAATTTAGTGATTAATAAAACTTGGAAAGATAATAATAACCAAGATAGAGTAAGACCAGATTCTATTAATGCTACTGTTATTGGTACAGTAGATGGAAATGAAGTATCACGACAAATAGTGACTATTAAAGCATCAGATAACTGGAGATATGAATTTACAGATCTACCTAAATATAGTAATGGTGCTGAAATAACTTATACAGTTGTTGAAAATGATATTTTAGATGGTGATAGAAGTATTCTTTATAAAGCTGAAGATGCTAAATATAACGATAATGTTGTAACTCTTACAAATACTCATGAAGTATACAAAATAGATATAACTGGAGAAAAAAAGTGGGTAGATAGTAATGATAAAGATGGTTTAAGACCAGATTCAATTATAGTAGATCTTTATGCTAATGGTGTAAAAGTTGCATCAAAAGAAGTAAAGGCTTCTGATAATTGGAAATATACATTTACTAATTTAGATAAAAATCAAAATGGTGAAGAAATAAACTACACAGTAGATGAAACAGTTGATAGTGTAACAGCTAAACATTATATTAAAACTTATGATGATGATAATAAGTTTGTAATTATAAATACTCACAATCCAAAAGATGTAACAGTAAGTGGTACAAAAACTTGGGTAGATGATAATAATAAATATGGAAGACCAGATTCAATTACAGTTAATTTAACAGGAAAAGTTGGAGATGAAACAGTAGTTTCAGAATCAAAAGTAGTAACTGCAAGTAGTAACTGGAGTTACAGCTTTACTAATCTTCCAGAATATAAAAATGGTAAGCTTATAAACTATACAGTTGATGAAGATACTGTGAAAGATTATGATACTACTATAGATGGATATGATATTACAAATACTTATAACCCAGAAACAATTGATATTTCAGGTACAAAAACATGGAATGATAATGATAATCAAGATCTAGTAAGACCAGATTCAATTACAGTTATTCTATATGATCATTTGAATAATGAAGTAGGTAGAACAACAGCAAGTGAAAATACTAATTGGGAATACAGCTTTGAAAGTTTACCAAAATATGCAAATGGTGAAGAAATAGACTATACTATTAAGGAAGTTACAGTTGAGGGTTATGAAACAGAAATAAATGATTATGACATAATAAATACTCATACTCCTGAGGTAATATCATTTAAAGTAACAAAAGAATGGTTAGATAATAATAACCAAGATGGAATAAGACCAGATAGTATAACAGTTAAGTTATATAGAAATGGTATATATTATAAACAAACAACAATAAGTGCTTCAAATAATTGGACTTATACTTTTGAAAATTTACCAAAATATAATAAAGGTGAACCTATTATTTATGAAATAGTAGAAAGTGAAGTAAAAGGTTACGTGTCTGATATAAAAGATTCAGTTACTGCATCTAAAGAAAATAATAATATAGCAAGTTTAACTTTAGTTAATACTCATGAAGTAGAAAAGAAAGATCTTAAAGTAACTAAAATATGGGAAGATAATAATAATAAATCAAATACAAGACCTGATTCTATTAGTGTAAATATCTTTGCAAATGGTGAATTATTTAAACAAATTACTTTAACTAAAGATATGAACTGGATATATGTATTAAGTGATTTAGATAAATATAAAGATGGTAAGGAAATAATTTATACAATTGAAGAACTTAGTATAAATGGTTATATAACAACTTATGATGGATATAATATAATTAACACTTTAAAAGAAAAACCAATTAAACAAGCAGTATTTAAACAAAAGGAAGGTATTACTGATACCGAAATAACTCCTCCTTATACTGGAGTTAGTGATTCTGGTGATAGCAATCTAATAATTAGTTTAGTTGTTATGACTGTATCTACTTTGTTAGTACTGCCAACTAGAAAAATATTGTTTGATTAAAATAATACGTAAAATAACTTACGTGTTATTTTTTTTCGACAAAATTTTAACTTTTAAGTAGTTATACTAGTTTTGGTGATTGAAATGAAATATAAGTTTTTAATTCCAATAGCACTTTCTATAGTAATAGGATTATTTTTTGGAAAAATTTTTTTTGATAATTATAAGTCTTCTTCTCTTACTGTATTTGATGAAAAAGATAAAGTTTATATGTTACAAATTGGAGTATACTCTTCAGAAGAAAAAATGGCATCTTCTTTTAAAAACTATGATAAGTTTTTGTATATAGAAAAAGATGATGGAATTCATTTGTATGTTGGAATAACAAAAGATAAAGAAATTGCTTCTAGGATTAAGGATTATTATGAAAAAAAAGGTTATAGTATATATATAAAAGAAAGTATTTTGGATAATCAATCTTTTTTATCAATTCTTGGTGAATATGACAAAATAATTGGAATAACTGGAGATAATGACTTAAATGGAATAGAAGAGATTGTTATTTCAAATTATAAGGAGATGGTTTTGGAAAGTGAAAATTAAAGATATACCTTTTAATGAACGACCTAGAGAAAAATTAATAAAATATGGAAAAGAGAATTTATCTGATAGTGAACTTTTAGCAATTCTTTTAAAAACAGGTACTAAAGGTGAAAGTGTTTTAGAACTTGCTATTAGAGTATTAAAAAAACTTGGAAGTTTAGAAAATTTAAAAGACGTAAGTTTTGATAATTTAAAAACTATTAAGGGTATTGGAGATGCTAAAGCATTAGAACTTTTAGTATTATCAGAATTATCAAAAAGAATTTATTATAAAAATTCTAATGTTTTGAAAGAAAAATATACAACTCCAGAGAGTATTTATGAAAAAAACAAGTATTTGTTTGATAATTTAAAACAAGAATACTTTTATTGTCTTTATTTGAATTCAAAAAAAGAACTTATAGAAAGGAAGTTATTATTTATGGGAACATTAAATAAGAGTGTAGTACATCCAAGGGAGATATTTAAAGAAGCATATATGCTTTCTGCTTCAAGTATAGTTTGTATGCATAATCATCCAAGTGGAAATTATAATCCTAGTAGTGAAGATATAAATTTAACTAATTCTTTGGTAAAATTAGGACAAATTAATGGAATACCAGTAATAGATCATTTAATTATTACTGATGAGGGTTATTATAGTTTTTACGAGAATAATATAAATAACAAGGTGCTTTTATGAAAAAGATTCATTGGTATTATAAATTTTTAGTTATTTTTTTGATTTTTTTTAGTATGTTTTTTCTTCTTAATAAAAATATGTCTAATATTGTAAATTCTAGTGGTTATAAGAACTATGTTAATTTTATTGGAGTAGGTTTTAAATTTATTGATAAATATAATATTTTTAGATATAAAAAGGTTCTTGAAGAAAATGAATATTTAAATAAAAAAGTTTTAATAGCAGATACTGTATCTTCTCAAAATGATAATTTAATAAAGGAAATTGATTTTTTAAAAAAGACAATGAATCTTAAAAATACTTATGCTGGTTATGATATTACATATGCTAAGGTAACTAATAGAAATAAAATGTATTGGTTTAGTACTTTAACAATTGATAATGGTTCTTCTGAGGGAGTTAAAGAGGGGGATGCAGTTGTTACAATAAATGGTTTAATTGGACATGTTAAAAGTGTTACAAAAGATTATAGTACTGTGAAACTGATTACTAATAGTGATGTTTTAAATAAGATTTCTGTTATGGTTAAATTAGATGATAAAGTAAAAGTCGGAAATATAATTGGCTATGAAAAACCTTATATTTTAGTGGAAATAGAACAGGGTAAAAATGAAATAAAAAAAGGCTCTAAATTAGTAACGTCAGGACTTGGTAATTTTCCTAAAAATATCTATATTGGAGATGTTGAAAAAATAACTAAAGATAATTATGAAATAAGCGATATTGTTTATGTTTTGCCAAAACAAGATATGAATAATATAAATTATGTAGCGGTTTTAAAAAATAAATGATTTATTTAATTATATCTTTCTTTTTAGATATTATCTTTAGTTTATCGTTTCCTTTAGCTTATCAAAATATTAGTTATTTTTTCCCAATTATTTTGATTAGTAGTTTTACTATAGGATACTCTCTAATAAAAAATAAAAAAATGTTTTTTTGTTTAGTTATTATTTTTGGGATAATTTATGATTTTTTGTATAGTGATATAGCACTTTTGAATTTATATTATTTTTC
>CAYVXN010000025.1:0-12352 GCA_964455135.1 uncultured Mycoplasma sp. | reverse complement strand
AGTGTAAAATGCCATATTATTCACCTCCAAAAAGACTATAAACTAAATAAAATGATATGTAAAATGACTAATTAGAAGATTTAATCAAATAAAAAAGATGAAATATAAATATTGGTATAAACAAAATTTTTTATTTCATCTTAAAACTTTTATCAATTGTTACGTTTCATACTTTTTTAAAAATTTTCTTAAACAAAAAGAAAGCCAGTATTAGGCTCACTTCACTATATAAATTGTATAGTCAAAAATACACTTTGAATCAAATGTATTTGTTTAGGCTACATTTATTCTTTTTCTTTTAGTTCTTGTAATTTTTTTTCAATGTTTTCTCCATATTCAATTGATGTATCATAATGAAAACTTATTTGTGGCATTTTTCTTATCTCTATACTTTTAGAAAGTTCAAGTTCTATATAGTTAGCAGCTTTATTTAAAGCTTTTTCTGTTTCTTCTTTTTTATCTCTATTTAAACAGGTAAAATAAACTTTAGCGTATGATAAATCATTAGTTACATCACATCCAGTTAAAGTTACAAATTTTATGTTTGGATCTTTAATTTCTTCTAAAATAATTCTACTTATTTCACGGGTAAACATGCTACCTATTTTTTTTGTTTTTACACTCATCTTTTTACCTCTTCTAAAGTATATACTTCAATAATATCGCCTTCTTTAATATCGTTAAAGTTTTCAATTGTTATTCCACATTCTATACCTTTTTTTACTTCACTAGCTTTATCTTTTCCTCTTTGAAGAGATGCAATAATACCATCATAAATTACTATACCATCTCTAATAAGTCTTACTTTATCACCATTTTTTATTACTCCATCAGTAACGTAACTTCCTGCGATTGTACCAACTTTTGAGAATTTAAATAGTTGCCTTACTTCAGCGCTACCTAATACTTTTTCTTCATATTCTGGATCTAACATTCCAATAATTGCATCTTCTAGTTCTTCAACTATTTTGTA
The DNA here is from genome assembly GCA_964455135.1 of uncultured Mycoplasma sp. GTDB lineage: Bacteria > Bacillota_I > Bacilli_A > RF39 > UBA660 > UMGS1449. Next base: position 11,379 of record CAYVXN010000025.1, on the reverse strand, counting down.
AATTATATTATGAAGTCTGATGTCTACTCCATATTCTTTGGCAAGACTTACTGTTTTGCTACTTGGTCTAACGTTGAACCCTATTACAATAGCATTTGATGCATTAGCTAAAACTATATCACTTTCTGTAATTGTTCCTACTCCACTTCTAATTACATCAACTTTTACGTCGTGTGAATCAATCTTAGCAAGCGATTGTTTAATAGCTTCTTCACTACCTTTAACATCTGTTTTAAGTACTACACTTATAGACTTTGTTCCTTCTTTTACTTTGCTAAATAGATCTTCTAAAGTCATACCAGAACGATTTGTATTAGCTTCTTTTGCTCTTAGTTTTCTTTCTTCTGATACTTTTCTTGCTTCTTTTTCTGTTTCAAAAGCCATGAAACGATCCCCTGCAATTGGAAGGTCATTTAATCCTGTTATTTCAACTGGAGTAGATGGTCCTGCGACGGCAATGTTTTCACCATGTTCATTTTTAAGTGTTCTTACCTTTCCATAATTAGTTCCTACTACTACTGGATCTCCAAGTCTTAGTGTTCCGTTTTGAATTAAAGCAGTAACAACTGAACCAATATTTTTATCAAGTCTAGCTTCGATTACTGAACCTGTTGCATAACGATTTGGGTTTGCTTTTAAATCTTCCATTTCCGCGATTAAAAGAATGTTTTCTAAAAGTTCATCTATTCCCATTTTTGTTTTGGCTGAAATTTTATTAACTAAAGTATCTCCTCCCCATTCTTCTGGAGTAAGTCCTGCTTCTGAAAGTTCTGTTAAAACTTTGTCTGGATTAGCATTAGGTAGATCCATTTTATTGATTGCTACAATTATTGGAACTTTTGCAGCTTTGGCATGATCAATTGCTTCAAGTGTTTGAGGTTTTACTCCATCTTCTGCTGAAACAATTATTATTACTATATCCGTAACAGATGCTCCACGTGCTCTCATTTCAGTAAATGCTTCGTGTCCTGGTGTGTCAATAAATGTAATAAGTTTTCCATTTACTAAAACTTGATAAGCTCCAATATGTTGGGTAATTCCACCAGCTTCTCCACTTACTACACTAGTTTCTCTAATTGCATCTAAAAGAGAAGTTTTTCCGTGATCAACATGTCCCATTATTGTTACAACTGGTGGACGATTAACTAAATCTTCATCTTTATCTAATATTTCATATTCTTCAAAATTATAAATATCTCTTGTTTCTTCTTTTTTTAATTCTTTATCATATAACTCAGTTAAAAGTTCTGCGGTTGAAAAATCAATTGCTTGATTTAAGTTAGTAAGTGCTCCCAAATCAAATAATTTTTTTACAAGAACTGTAGGGTTTTCTCCTAATGAATCTGCTAGGTCTTTAACAGTCATTCCTTCTTTATAAAGAATTATTTTATCATCTTTTTCTTCGTTTGTTTTTAATTTTTCTTTGTGTTTGTATAAATCTTTTTTTGCTTTTAAATACTCTTTATTATCTTTCTTTTTAGAAATTGGTTGTTTTTTCATTTTTAGAGCAGATTTATCTTGTACAGTTTCAATTCTTAAATCTTTTTCGAGCTCATCATCATCAACTATTTCTTCTTCAAAAGTTTCTTCCGCTTCCTCAATTTCTTCTTTTGAATCATCTATATTTGATGAAGATATTTCATTATCTAAAAGAATAATATCATCTTCTGTTAACATATCATCTTCTGTTTGAGATGAGATATTAAGTTTTTTACATAAAGAAATTATTTCCTCAATACTTTTATCAACATCAACTGCATACTCTTTTAAACTCATCATATTTATCACCACTTTCTTATTTTCTATTTTATTTTACTTTTTTACTTAATTTCTTTTCCTCTTTTAAACTGTTTTTCATTTCCAATAAATACAAAAGCTTTTGAATAGAAGATTTAACTTCTTCTTTTGTTCTATATTTAATAGTTTTAAGTTCTTTATCATTAAAATTATTAAGATATTCTTTTTTAACAGCTTTTTTTAATTTATCATCATTTCTAAAACTAACAATAGTCATTTCGGTATCTGATATCATAAAAACTACTTCTCTATCTTCTTCAAGTTTTTTTAGTTTATCTATTTCTTCTTCTGTAGGATTTTTTGTTTCGTCTACTTCTAAAGTTCTATAGTACTGATAATAGTTATCCTTTCTGTCAGATATTTTAGTAATAAAATATTCTTGTTTTTCTTTCATAAAAAGCCTCCTTATTTTAAAATATTTAATAATTCATCATAAATTTCTTCAGGAATTTTTGTCTCTAGATGTCTTTCTAATGTTTTTGTCATTCTTGCTTTTTCTATTACTTCTTTATCTTTTTTTAAGTATGCTCCTCTTCCATTTGCTTTACCTGTTTCATCTATACAAATATTTCCTTCAGGTGTTCTAATAATTCTAATAAGTTCTTTTTTAGGATACTTTTCTTTTGTTATTACACAAGTTCTCATTGGTATTTTTTTTACTTTCATTTTTAGTCACCTACTTTAATACTTATGCCCATTTCCTTTACTTGTTCACTGTTTTTTACGTCTATTTTGTATTTAGTAAGTCTTGATGCTAAACGAACATTTTGTCCTTTTTTTCCTAATGCTAGAGAAAAATCTTCTCCATCTGCGATTGCTAGAGCTTCTTGTTTTTTTGGATCTAATATGTAAACCTCAACATTTTTAGCAGGATTAAGAGCATTTTTTATAAATTCTTCTTTATCATCAGAATATTTTATAATATCTAATTTTTCTCCTGATAATTCTTTTATTATGTTTGCTATTCTAGAACCTTTTTCGCCAATACAACATCCGATAGGATCAATGTTGGCATATTCTGAAAATACTGCTACTTTACTTCTTACTCCAGCATCTCTTGCTACTCCATAAATCATTACTGAACCATCTGCAAGTTCTGGAATTTCAAGTTCAAACAATCTTTTTACAAAATTATAATGACTTCTTGAAAGCAGTATAATTGTTCCTTTTGTGTTTGAATTAACTTTAGTAACATAAGCCTTGATAGTTGAACCCATTTCTATTTTTTCGTTTCCAATTAGTTCTGATTTAGGTAAAATTCCATTAGTACGACCTAGATCAATGTAATAATTATTTTCATCTTCAAGAGAAACAATTCCTGAAACAAGTTCTCCTTCTTTATCTTGAAATTCTTCAATTAGACTATTTCTTTCAGCTTCTCTTATTTTTTGAACTATTACTTGTTTAGCAGTAGAAGCTGCAACTCTTCCAAAGTTATCTGGTGTAACTTCAGTATCAATTGTATCTCCAAGTTTAAGAGTTTTGTCTATTTTTTCTGCAGATTCTAAAGAAATTTCAATATCATCATCTTCTACTTCTTCTACTACAGTTTTGTATGAATAGATTTTTATTTCTCCTGTTTCTCTATTTATATTTACTTTGGCATTTGTTAAAGAATCAAAATTTTTTTTGTAAGCTGCTAAAAGTGCACTTTCCATTGATTCGAATATGTATTCACGATCAATGTGTTTTTCTTTTTCTAAAGCTGATACTGCATTTAAAAACTCTTTTCCATTCATTATTTACTTCCTCCTTTTTCTTTACTAGATACATCAAGAATATATTTTTCTTTAATAAAGTCTTTAGCATCTAAAATATCATTAATAATTTTCGTTGCTTCGACTATTTTATCTAAGTCTATAACATCTTCGCTATCTAATATTATGTTTAAATTTCCTTTTTCATAATTAATTGAATCTATATCTAAACCAATACTACTTAAAGGTTTAGATATTTCTTTTTTTATTTTTTCTAACATAAACACCTCCAAAAACGAAACAAAAGTGGGTTAATCCCACTTCGTTGTATTTAGATTATAACATGGTTGATAGTAAAAAGCAAAGTTTTTTCATTATTTTAATATAAAATATTAGTTAAAAAATAATAAATAAAAGAAAAAAAACTAATAAAAGTTGACTAAAGCTATATTTTATGGTAAATTTATTATGCTTATTAAAAGGAGGGATATTATGGCAAAAAATGAATCAAACAGAAAACCTAATATTAAGAATTTACGTTCTCATGCGTTAAATAGTACTAAGAAAAAACAAAAACTTAATTTACAAGTTGTTACTTTAGAAAACGGTGAAAAAGTTAAATTATCTGCTAAAGAAATAAGAAATATGAAAAAAGCTGCTTAATTAGCAGTTTTTATTTTGTTTATATTATTTAAATCATTTAAGATATAAGATGCACTTACTACTATGTCTACATCTTTTATCTTTTCTAATACTTCTTCTTTTATTCCACCATCTATACTTATTTTTACATTTAAATTTTTCTTTTTAATTTCTTCTTTTAAAACTGAAATTTTATTTGTAGTTTCTTCGATAAACTCTTGACCACTTTTGCCAGGATGAACACTCATTAAAAGAACTAGAGAAACATTTTTTAAGTCTTCAAAAACATCTTCTATATCAGTTTCAGGGTTTATTGCAAGTCCTGGTTTTATTCCGTAACTTTTTATTAACTTTATCATTTCTTTATAATTTTCTATTTCTTTGTGAATAGTTAAGTAACTTATATTGTATATAGATAATGTTTTTATATATTCTTTTGGATTTTTAACCATCAAATGAACATCGTTTTTCTTTTTAGACATTTTTAAATACTTTTCTAATTCTTTAATACTTAAATTTTTATTTTCAACAAATTTTCCATCCATGACATCGAAGTGAATATAATCAGTATTAGAGTTATTAAGCATTTCTATGTAATTACTATAACTTCCTTCTTTTAAAAATGATGTTGAGACTTCTTTCATATACTTACCTCTTTTCTATAAATTTTAGAAAGTTTTCATATCTTGATTTAAGTATTTGTTTACCAACATGAATCTTTACTTTACATTCTTTTTCGTTTATATGCATACAGTTTTTATAAGGACAATGATATTTTTGAAATTCTACAAAAGCATTTCTTATTTCTTCGTCAGTATACTTAGTTAAATCAAGAGCAGAAAACCCCGGTGTGTCTAAAACTTTACCTTTGCCGATACTTACTAATGTTACGTATCTAGTTGTGTGTTTCCCTCTTCCTAAAGCTTCAGATATTTCATTAGTTTCAAAATTTAAACTTTTATCTAATTTATTCATTAAAGTTGATTTACCTGCGCCTGTTTGTCCTGTGAAAACTACTGTTTTATTTTTAAATCTTTTTTTTATTTTGGATATTTGATTATTGTATAAAATAGGATATCCAAGTTTTTTATAATACTTTATTATTTTTTTTAAATTAGACCATTCTTTTTTTGTTAAAAGATCTTTTTTTGTAAGACAAATAACAGGATTTATCTCATTTATTTCACAAATTACTAACAATTTATCTAATAGATTGCTAGAAAAATCTGGTTTTTTTAGACTGGTTATTATGAATGCATCGTCAATATTGCTTACATTTGGTCTATCAAGTTCGTTTTTTCTTGGTAGAATTTTTTCTAAAACTTTTTCTTCTTTGTTAAAGATAACATAATCTCCAACTTTTGGGATTATGTTATCTTTTTTAAGTTTTCCTCTGGCTTTACATATGTACTTTTTATTATTTGATTCAACAAAATAATCGTTACTTATTATTTTTATTATTTGACCCTTCATAAACTCTCCTAATCTGTTTTTTCTTTGGTTTGATCATTTCCGTTTTCATTTTCAACTGGTTTTGAAGTGTTAGTATTATTTGTTGTGTTACCATTATTACTATTAGTTGTTTGGTTGTTATTTGTACTACTACTTGTAGTTTTCTTTTCTTTTGCTACTGTTACTGTCAAAGTATCTCCACTTTTTAATTCATCACTTGAAGTTTTTGATTGTTTTATAATAACTCCTGGATCGTAACTATCTGTTTCTCTATAAATTACTTCTAGTTTTATTTTATTATCTGTTGCAAATATTCTAGCTTCTGGGAGACTCCAACTTTCTCTAACCATATCAGGATAGTATTTTTTAACATTTGGAATATAAAGAATTATTTCTGTTCCTTTATCCACTTCTTCTCCTGGTTTAATTGATTGATCAATAATATTTTCAATTTCGTCATCATTTATTTTTGTGCTTGTATCTTGTTTTTCTATCGATACTTTAAGCCCTTGAATTTTTAATTGAGCTTTTATTTCTATATAGTTTTCACCAGTGTAATCTTCTATTTTTATTTTTGATATACCGCTTGAAACTATTAGAGTTACTTCTGTTCCTTTTTTTACAACTTTATCTTTTTCTGGATTTGTTTCTATTATTTTTCCTTTTTCTATTTTATCAGAAGGCTCTTCTTCTGTTTTTGCACTTACTTCAAGCCCTACTTTTTCAAGTTTTTTTGTTGCTTCTTCTACTGTTAGATTAGAAACATCAGGTACTGGTACTTCAGGAACTTTTGTAATCATAGGTAGTATTAGAAGTGCAAAGAATATTAGAACTACTAATCCGCCAAAAACTGATGCTAAAATAATAAGTTTCTTATTTTTTGGTTTTTTATCATCTTTTATTTGACTAACTATAGCGTCATCTAAATTATCTTTATCTGCTATTACTTCATCTTCTTCTATTCCTTCATCATATTTTAATACGATAGGTGGTTCATTTTTTCTTTCTTTATTTAAAGCTGTTACAAGATCATCGTGCATTTCATTTGCATTAGCATATCTATTTTTTGGATTTTTAGCAGTAGCTTTTATTATAATATTTTCAATGCTTTGAGGAAGTTCAGGTAATTCTGTTCTAATTAAAGGAATTGGTTCTTTCAAGTGTTTAAGTGCTATTTCAACAGCATTGTCTCCCCTGAAAGGAAGAACTCCGGTTAGTAATTCATACATCATAATTCCAAGTGAATAAACATCACTTTTTAAACTTGATCCTTTTCCATTTGCTTGTTCTGGTGGAAAATAATGAACTGAACCCATTGCAGAATTTGTTTGGGTAAGCTGGGTTGCATTAAGAGCCATTGCTATACCAAAGTCAGTTATTTTTATTTCACCATCGTCTTTTATCAAAATGTTTTGTGGTTTTAAATCACGATGAATTATTAAACTATCATGTGCTACTCCCATAGCACTAGTAATTTGAAGCATTATATCTACTACTTCTGCAGAGGTTAGTTTTTCTCTTTTTTTGAGAAGTTGTTTTAAATTTTTCCCTTCAACATATTCCATTACAATGTAATAATCACCATCATCTTCTCCTACATCATATATTTCTACGATATTTGGATGAGCAAGACTTGATGCTGATAAGGCTTCTCTTTGAAAACGTCTTACAAATTTTTCATCAGTTGCTAAATCTCCTCTTAAAACTTTGATAGCAACATTTCTATCTAAAATTATGTCTCTTGCAAGGTAGACATTAGCCATTCCACCTTCACCAATTGTTTTAATAATTTCATATCTTGAATTAACCTTTTGTCCCTTTACAATCATAGCATGTCACTCCCTTTATTCTTTTTTAAATACGCAACTGATATATTATCATTTCCCCCTCTGTTGTTTGCTTTTTTTATAAGTTTTATTACTTTTTCTTCAACTGTTAACTCACTAAGTAAAACTTTTTCTATTTGTTCTTCTGTAATCATTGTAGTAAGACCATCTGAACAAAGAAGTATTTCATCTATTTCCATATTACAATCGAAAACATCTATTTCAATCGGATCGTTTATTCCAAGAGCGTTCATTAAAATGTTTTTCTTTGGATGATTTTTTGCTTCTTCTTCAGTAAGTTCTCCTGCTGCTAGAAGTAGGTTTACTAATGTATGATCATGAGTTACTTTATGTATTTTGTTATCTTTCATTACAAATCCAGATGAATCTCCAATATTTCCAAATAAGATATAATCTTTAGTAATAAGTGTCATAACTAAAGTTGTTCCCATTCCTTTGCTTTCTGGATTTTCTTCAGTGTATTTAAACATTTGACCATTTATTTCATTAACACAAGTTTTTATCCATTCAACTGCTGATGCCTTACTCATTTTAAAGAAACTTTCTGTAAATCTTTTACTAAGATAACTTATTGCAATTGAGGAAGCTACTTCACCTGCTCTATGTCCTCCCATACCATCTGCAACAGCCATTAGGATTGAATCTTCGCTATTTTTTATTATTATCACACTATCTTCATTGTGATCGCGTACCATACCAGTATCTGTCAAATAAAATGTTTCCACCCTATTCCTCCTTTTTAGATCTTAATTGACCACAAGCAGCAGAAATTTTTGAACCAAATTCTCTTCTTACAGTCACATTAATTCCTTCTTTTTTTATTATATCATAAAATTTCATTATTTCATCATTTTTAGGACGTTTAAAGACTAAAGAACTTCCTTCATTATAAGGAATTAAATTTATATAAGCATTAAGTCCTTTTATAAGTTTAGCTAGTCTTCTTGCATCATTTTCGCTATCATTTATTCCAGATAATAAAATATATTCAAATGTTACTCTTCTGTTAGTTTTATTTATGTAAAGTTTAATTGCTTTTAATAGTTCTTCTAAAGGATATACTTTATTTATTGGCATAAGTTTTGATCTTAATTCATCAGTTGGAGCATGTAAGCTTATTGCTAGGTTAACTTGATAAGGAAGATCAATAAATTCATATATTTTTGGTATTATTCCGCATGTTGAAACAGTTATATGTCTTGAACCAATGCAAAGTCCTTTATGATTATTGGCATTATCTATGAAATCTACTAAATTGTCATAGTTGTCGAAAGGCTCTCCGATACCCATTATAACAATATGAGATATTCTTTTATCTATTTCTTTTTCTATAGCAATTATTTGAAGAAGCATTTCACTAGTAGTTAAATTACGAACTTTTTTTCTTTTACCACTTTCACAAAATGCACATCCCATGTTACATCCAACTTGACTTGAAATACAAAGACTAAGTCCATAGTTATGATACATAAGAACGCTTTCTATATGTTCACCATCTTTAAGTCTAAAAAGATATTTGCTAACGTCTTTATCATGTTCTTCTTTTACTATTATAGGCCTTTCTATAGAAAAATCTTTTTCTAGTTTTTGGATTAATTCTTTGCTTAAATTAGTCATTTCTTGAAAAGATGTTACTCTTTTTTCATAAAGCCAGTAAAAAACTTGAGATGCTCTATATTTTTTCTCGTTTATACTTAAAAAATAATTTTCTAATTTTTTTAGTGTTAAGTCATAAATATTCATATCAATCACAAACTTATTATACATTAAAAAAGAAAAAAAAGATACTATTTTTGTTAGGAATAAGGGAGGTTTTTACTCAATGTAAAAAAAACTTTAACTTTTGATGTAAACTTTTATTAGCCTCATCATTTGTTAAGTTTTTTATAATAAAATTTTTATTTAATACTTTCTATTTCCTTTATAATTTCATCTTTACTTCTAAAACCAATCATTTGTTTTACTATTTCTCCATCTTTTACTAATAGCATATTAGGTATAGACATTATTTTGTATTTTTTGGCAAGCTCTTCTTCTTCATCAACATTTATTTTAATTATATCTATATCTTCTAAAGTTTCTAAAACTTGTCCTAGCATTTTACAAGGTCCACACCAATCTGCATAAAAGTCTATTAGATGAATTCCTTTTAAAGATTGTATATCTTCTTTGTTATATTTTTTTATCATTTTTTTCTCTCCTTAAATTAGTAATTAATTTTTCCTTTTGAAACTAGTTTATCTAAATAATCCTTATCAATTACTTTATGTTCTAATAATGAGTTAATTACTTTTTTGTTAAATGAATTTGTATTTTGATTTATATTGTAGTCTTTTGTTATGTCATATATATCATTAACAGCATCATTCATATTTCCTACTATATTTGATAGCCCAGGTGATGAATTAACTATTTTTGGGGAAAATGTTGATTCTTTTACTATTTCTAAATTAACAGCAGGTTGATTTACAAAGAAAAGTACTGCAAATATGATAACATATGCTTCAATCACTCCGACTATGAATCCTAATATTTTAGAAGGAATTCCAAGTATTATAGTAAAATTAAGTATTTTTTCAAATACTCCAGTTGCTTTTATTATAATTGCTAAAAGTGCTGAAAACAAAGATAGTAAAAGCAAAAATGCTATTAATTGATACATTACTATATTAAGAGATGTAAGACCTTCGAATGGTCCAGCAAAATTAAAAAATGGTAATGTAAAGCTTAAAAAGTTTGCTATTGGATTTTTAAAAACCCAAGCAAGTATAAAACATAAAATTGTTCCTATTAAAACTACACTTTGTCTAAAAAAGCCATTTTTTGCTCCGGTTACTCCTCCGAGTAATAATCCCATTATTATAACAACATCAACTATATTCATTATTATTACCTCCATTTATATTATACAATAACGTGGTTTAAAAATAAATAAAAATTTGATAGATAATTTATAAAACTATTTTTGTAATATAACAAAAAACTAAGATAAAAAACATCTTAGCTTATTTATTATTCTTGTTTTACTTTATTGGTAATTGTAATATCGCTTTGTTATTAAATCCATTTATAGCAAAGCACTTTTTTACTAAATCTTTTAAACTGCTTTACAATTATATTAATTATATTATTTATCTAATTCTTCAATAGAATAAGTATTATATCCTTCATATTGATAGCTAATATCAATGCCTTTCATAAATACTTGTCTATCATTTACCTTATCAGTTAAAGCTCCTTGAAGCAACATTTTTATTTCTAAATCTTTTACTGGACTTCTTTCCATTGCTAATAAATAATCTTCTTTATTAACTTTGCTCCAATCTATTACTTTATTTAATTCTTTTTTTAATATCATATCTAACCAAATACGTGTGCTTCTTCCATTACCTTCTCTGAAAGGATGAGCAATATTCATTTCTATATATTTCTTTATAATATTCTCAAAAGTATCTTGAGGCATATTGTCTATTTTATTTAAAACATCTTCTAGGTATATACATGAAGCAAATCGGAAGTTACCTTTAGCAATATTTTCTTTTCTTATTTTTCCAGCAAATGGATATACATCACTAAATAAAAAATTATGTATACTCGATAATCCTTTAAATGTGCCTATTTCAAATTCTTCAATTCTATTACTATCAAATAATTCTAATGCTTTAATTTTTGTTATTCTTTCTTCCTCTTTTGCTAATTCAATCGAACTAGTAATACCTAATTTATTTTCTAACATATTAATACCTCCTATAATGTAATTATATTATACCACATTTCATACTTTTTTTCTATTTATACAAGCAAAAAACTAAGATGAAAAATCTTAGTTTGGTTTGTTAATTAGTTCTTTTTATCTTTGATAGCTATTTTATGGTTATCAAGTTAAAGAGATAATTTTTTTACAAAAACTGCTATTTTATCATGAAAAACAAGTATAATCTACA
>CAYVXN010000024.1:0-12393 GCA_964455135.1 uncultured Mycoplasma sp. | reverse complement strand
ATAATATATGCAAATCCTGATAGTAGTTGGATGTTTGATAGTTTTACTAATCTCACAACAATAAATGCAAATGTATTAAATGTATCAAAAGTAGAGAATATGCTAAGAATGTTTTTTTCTACAAGTTCTTTAACTAGTTTAGACTTAAGTACTTGGGATACAAGTATAGTAACAAATAGCTGGGGTATGCTTTGTGATTCTGGTGTTACTTCATATACTCTTATTACAGGACCTAACTGGAGGACATTAACAGATATGTTTGAGTGTCCTGTCTAGACTAAATTTTTAAACTATTTATGTTTTATTTAAGGACTTATAATTTTTTATAAGCCCTTTTCTTTTGGGTTTAATGTTAATGTAAGGTGTTATTAATTATTTGAAGGACTATTAATTATGATTTTTTAATTTTCTGTTATTTTGCTGGGAAAAGTGCTAAAAAATGCTTGATTTTAATATAATATTGTGATATTATTGTGATGTTGTGACTGCTGTGATGTGCGAGGTTGCCGATACACCAGGCGTAGTTGTCTGTTAAAATCGGGTTTTTGCATGGAGCAAGTCTATACTAGATATAGGCGAAGGGAGGAACTAGGATTATGGCTAAATCAGAAGTTCGTGTTAAGTTAAAATCATTTGATCACAGAATTCTTGATAATGCTGCTGCTAAAATTGTTGAAACAGTTAAAAGAGCAGGTGGAGAAGTTAGTGGACCAGTGCCACTTCCAACTGATGTTGAAAAGATTACAATTTTAAGAGCAGTTCATAAGGATAAAGATTCGCGTGAACAATATGAAATGCGTACACACAAGAGACTTATTGATATTAAAAATCCAAGTAAAGAGGTTATGGATGTTTTACAACGCTTGGATATACCTAGTGGTGTTGATATCCAAATCAAACAAAAATAATAATAAAAGAAGGAGAATTTGAAAAATGAAAGGAATCTTAGGTAGAAAGCTTGGAATGACTCAAGTTTTTGGTACTGATGGTAAACTTGTTCCTGTTACTGTTATTGAAATAGAACCTAATGTTGTTACACAAATTAAGACTGTTTCTAATGATGGTTATGATGCAGTTCAACTTGGTTTTGATACTGTAAGGGAAAAAGTTAGCAATAAGGCAAAAATGGGTCATACTAAAAAAGCTGGTTCTGCTCCTAAGCGCTTCTTAAGAGAAATTCGCGGAGTAGACGTAAGTAGCTATACTTTAGGACAAGAAGTAGGAGCTGACTTATTTGAAGCTGGTGAAATGGTTGATGTTACAGGAATCAGCAAAGGAAAAGGTTACCAAGGTGTAATCAAGAAAAATAATCAACATCGTGGACCAATGACACATGGTTCTAAATATCACAGAGGGGTAGGATCTCTTGGTACAATGAGACCAATGAGGGTTTTACCTGGTAAGGCACTTCCAGGACATATGGGTGCTGAAAAAGTTACTATTCAAAATTTAGAAATTATTAAAGTTGACATGGAAGATAATTGTATTTTGGTTAAGGGAAGTATTCCTGGACCTAAAAAGGGTATGGTTATGATTAAAACTGCTGTTAAGACAGATAAGAAAAATGATGCATTTGATTTAATTTCTTATGAAGAATTAGTAGATGTTAAAGAAGAAACTGCTACAGAAGAAGTTTCTGAAAATACTGAAGCGTAAGGAGGAATTTTAGATGAAATTTGAACTTATGGATCTTAATGGTAAAAAAGTAAAAGATGTTAACTTAGAAAAAACTATTTTTGGAATAGAACCTAATGATGTAGCTCTTAAAGATGCAATTGTTTTAGGGCGTGCTTCTTTAAGACAAGGAACTCACAAGGCTAAAACTAGATCAGAAGTTTCTGGTGGTGGAAGAAAACCTTGGAGACAAAAAGGAACAGGTAATGCTCGTCAAGGGTCAATTAGAGCTGTTCAATGGGTTGGTGGAGGTATTGCTTTTGGACCTGTACCACGTGATTATAGTAAAAAGCAAAATAGAAAAGAAAGAAAGCTTGCTCTTAAATCAGCATATTCTTATAAAGCTAAAGAAAAGGCTATTGTTGTTACTGAAAAATTAAGTTTTGAAACTCCTAAAACAAAGGAAATGGTTAATTTACTTAAAAACTTAGATCTTGATGGAGTAAAAACTTTAGTTATTGTTTCTGAATATGATGAAAATGTAATTCTTGCTTCACGTAATTTAAAAAATATTATGATTGCTAAAGCAGATGAAGTAAGTGTGCTTGATATTGTAAGTGCTAAGAAATTATTAATTGAAGAAGCAGCTTTAGAAAATATAAAGGAGGTGCTTAAATAATGGATACTAAGTATTTAGATGTTATTAAGGCGCCAGTTGTTACTGAAAAGTCAGCTTATCAAGGACAAGAAAATGTATATCATTTTTATGTAGATCCTAAAGCTAATAAAACTGAAATTAAACTTGCTATTGAAAAAATATTCAATGTCAAGGTAGAAGATATTAGAACAATTAATGTTCATCCTAAAAAGAGAAGAGTAGGTCGTTATACAGGGCTTACTAATCGTAAGAAAAAGGCAATTGTTAAACTTGCTCCAGGGCAAACAATTGAGCTTTAAGTAAGGAGGTATAATGAATGGCTATTAAAAATATGAAACCTACTACTCCAGGGCAACGTGGAATGAGTAAGCTTCGCAATGATGAAATAACTACTAATAAGCCTGAAAAGAGCTTGCTTGCTTCTAAATCTAAAAAGGCAGGAAGAAATAATCAAGGTAGAATTACTGTTAGACATCAAGGCGGAGGAGAAAAGAGAAAATATCGTTTAATTGATTTTAAGAGAAATAAATTTGATATAGTAGGTACAGTTGCTACTATTGAATACGATCCTAATAGAAGTGCTAATATTGCTTTAATTAACTATTCTGATGGTGAAAAAAGATATATTGTAGCACCTAAGGGATTAAAAGTAGGAATGAAAGTAGTAAGTGGAGAAAAGGTAGATATTAAAGTGGGAAATGCACTTCCACTTATGAATATTCCAGAAGGAACACTTGTACATAATATTGAACTAAAGCCTGGAAAGGGAGGAGAACTTGCAAGATCTGCTGGTGCTTCTGCTCAAATTCTTGGTAAGGAAGGTAAATATGTACTTATTAGACTTGCATCAGGTGAAGTTAGAAAAGTTCTTGGAACTTGTATGGCTACTATTGGTGAAGTTGGAAATGAAGATTATTCTTTAGTTAAAATAGGAAAAGCAGGTAGAAAAAGACATATGGGAGTTAGACCTACTGTTCGTGGTTCTGTTATGAACCCTAATGATCACCCTCATGGTGGTGGTGAAGGTCGTGCACCTATCGGTAGAAGTGGACCAATGACTCCTTGGGGTAAACCAGCTCTTGGTTATAAAACTAGAAAGAAAAAAGCGTCAGATAAACTTATAGTACGTAGAAGAAAGAACAAGAAATAGGAGGAATCGAATATGGCAAGAAGTATTAAAAAAGGACCTTATGTATTTGATAGATTACTTGCTAAGGTTCAAAAATTAAATGAAACTGGTAAAAAAGAAGTAATTAAAACTTGGTCACGTCGTTCTACTATTTTTCCAGAATTTGTAGGTCATACATTTGCAGTTCATAATGGAAATAAATTTATTCCTGTTTATGTAACTGAAGATATGGTTGGTCACAAATTAGGTGAATTTGCACTTACTAGAACATTTGGTGGACATGGCGCTGACAAGAAAAAGAAAAAATAACAAGAGGAGGACTTAAGAAATGGATGTAAAAGCTATTGCTAAGGATGTAAGAATTAGTCCAATTAAAATTCGTCTTATGGTGGATTTAATCCGTGGTAAGAATGTTAATGATGCTTTAAATATTTTAACTAATTATAATAGTAAACCAGCAAGAATTGTTAAGAAAGTTTTAGATTCTGCTATAGCTAATGCTGTTAATAATAATAATCTTGATAAAGATAAGTTATATGTAAGTAAAGCTGTTGTAGATCAAGCTTCAACATTAAAAAGAAGGGTACCAGGAAGTCGTGGTTCTGTTGATAAGTTTTATCACAGAAGAAGTCATGTAACTATTGTGGTATCAGAAAGGTAATTTAGGAGGTTATTTATGGGACAAAAAGTTAGTCCAATTGGACTTAGAATCGGAGTTAATAAAGATTGGGAATCTAAATGGATGGCTCCTAAAAAAGATTTTGCTAAGTATTTAAATAACGATATAAAGATTCGTGAATATTTAGAAAAGAATTTAAAAGATGCTGGTGTTTCTAAGATTGTCATTGAAAGAAATGATAAAAAATGTGAAGTTATTATTCACACTTCTAAACCAGGTATTATTATTGGACGTGGTGGAGAAGAAATTAAAGTTTTGAAAAATAAACTTTCTAAACTTGTTGATGAAAATGTTCAAATTTCAATTATGGACGTTAAAAACATTGATCTTAATGCAACATTAGTTGCTCAATCAATTGCTAAACAAATTGAAGCTCGTGCACCATTTAGAGCTGCTCAAAAGAAAGCTATTAGAGCTGCTATGAAAGCTGGAGCTAAAGGAATTAAGACTTTAGTATCTGGAAGACTTAATGGTGTTGAAATGGCTAGAAGTGAAGGTTATTCTGAAGGAAATGTTCCTTTACATACAATTCGTGCTGATATTGACTATGGTTTTGCAGAAGCACTTACTACTTATGGAAAACTAGGAGTTAAAGTATGGATTAATAAGGGAGAAATCTTACCTTCTAAACAGGAAGAAAAAGGAGGTAATTAATTATGTTAATACCGTCTAGGACTAAATATAGAAGAGTACATAGATTAAAATATGAAGGAAGAGCTAAAGGAAATAGAGAACTTCATTTTGGAGACTATGGACTTATGGCTCGTGAAGGAGCTTGGATTACTAATAATCAAATCGAAGCTGCTCGTGTTGCTATGACTCGTTATATGAAACGTGGTGGAAAAGTATATATTAATATTTTCCCTCACATGCCTAAGACTGCTAAACCTCTAGAAGTTCGTATGGGATCTGGTAAAGGTGCTGTTGATAAATGGGTTGCAGTTGTTAAGGAAGGAAAAATAATGTTTGAAATATCTGGTGTTTCTGAAGAAGTTGCCAGAGAAGCACTTAGACTTGCTTCACACAAATTACCAATAAAAACTAAATTTGTAAAAAAAGAAGATATGGGTGGTGAAAACGCATGAAAATGGAAGAATTAAGAAAACTATCCACTGAAGAATTAAATAACAAAATAAAAGAAAATAAGGAAGAATTATTTAATTTGCGTTTCCAACAAGCTACAGGTAATTTAGAAAAACCTGTAAGACTAAGAGAACTTAGAAAGCAAGTTGCTAAAATGAAAACAATAATTCGTGAACGCGAACTTGAAAAGGTGGAGGAGTAATATGAGAGAAACTGTTAAAAAAGAACTTGTAGGAAGAGTTGTAAGCGATAAGAATGATAAGACTATTACTGTACTTGTAGAAACTTATAAGAAACATCCTAAGTATGGTAAGAGAGTTAAATATAGTAAAAAATATACTGCTCATGATGAGACTAATAAAGCTAAAGTTGGAGATAGAGTTAGAATAGTGGAAACTCGTCCTCTTTCTAAAACTAAGAGATTCTATTTAGCTGAAATAGTTGAAGAAAGTGTAATACTATAAGGAGGTATTTGTTATGGTTCAACAAGAAACTCGTTTAAAAGTTGCTGATAACTCTGGAGCTCGTGAATTACTTGTAATTAGAGTGCTTGGCGGAAGCAAAGTTAAATTTGGTAATATTGGTGATGTTGTAGTAGGTACTGTTAAGAAAGCTACTCCTAATGGTACTGTTAAAAAAGGAAAAGTAGTTAAAGCTGTTGTAGTTAGAACAGTTGGTGGTGTTCGTCGTGATGATGGATCTTATATTAAATTCGATGATAATGCTTGTGTAATAATTAAGGATGATAAGAGTCCAGTTGGTACACGTGTATTTGGACCAGTTGCTAGAGAAATTCGTGATAAGGGATATATGAAGATTGTATCTCTTGCTAAAGAAGTTTTATAGGAGGTATTGTTTATGAAACTAAAAGTCGGAGACAAAGTTAGAGTAATGGTTGGTAAAGACAAAGGTAAAGAAGGAAAAATTACTCATACTTTTAAAAATGAAAACAAAGTAATAGTTGAAGGTGTTAATTTAGTTAAAAAACATGTTAAACCTGATAATACTAATAAATCTAGTGGTATCATCGAAACTGAAGCTAAAATTAATGCTTCAAATGTTATGATTATTGATAAGAAAACAAATAAACCTACAAGAATTTATCATGATGTTGATAAGAAAACAAATAAAAAAGTTAGAGTGGGAAAATCCCGCGAAAAACTTGATTAGTTGGAAGGAGGGTATTTATGAACCGCCTAAAAGAAAAATATGTTAAGGAAATAGTTCCTAGTTTAAAAGAAAAAAATGGATATAAGTCTGTTATGCAAGTTCCAAAATTAGATAAAATTGTTATTAATATTGGAGCTGGAGATGCTGCACATAATTCTAAAGTTTTAGATGCTTGTATGCATGATCTTGAAGTTATTACTGGTCAAAAACCTGTTATAACTAAGGCTCGTAAGTCAATTGCAGGATTTAAGATTCGTGAAGGACATAACATTGGTTGTAAAGTTACTTTAAGAGGAGAAAATATGTATAACTTCTTAGATAAACTTATTGCTGTTGCACTTCCACGTGTTAGAGATTTTAGAGGTCTTTCTCCTAAAGCATTTGATGGAAGAGGAAATTATACTATTGGTATAAAAGAACAACTTATCTTTCCAGAAATTGAATTTGATGAAGTTGTTAAAGTAAGAGGTATGGATATTGTACTTGTTACTACTGCTAAATCAAATGATGAAGCTTATGACCTTTTAAAGGAACTAGGAATTCCTTTTAGAAAGTAGGGAGGCATATTATGGCAAAGAAAAGTATGATAGCGAAAGCTAATAAAAAACAAAAATTTAAAGTACGTGAATATACTCGTTGTAGTAGATGTGGTAGACCTCACAGTGTACTTAAAAAATATGGAATTTGTAGAATTTGCTTTAGAGAACTTGCAAGTCGTGGACAAATTCCTGGAGTTAAAAAATCAAGTTGGTAGGCAAAGAAGGAGGAATTTATTATGGTAGTAACTGACCCAATTGCAGATATGCTTACGAGAATTCGTAATGCTAATGCTAATAAGAATAAAGAAGTATCAATGCCTGTATCAAAAGTAAAAACTGAAATTGCTAAAATATTGAAAGATGAAGGTTTTATCGAAAATTTTAAAGTTCGTAACGATAAACCTCAAGGAACTTTAATTTTAACACTTAAATATACAAATAAAAAGGAAAGGGTAATTACTGGACTTAAGCGTATTTCTAAACCTGGACTTAGAGTTTATACTAAAGCTGATGAAGTACCAAAAGTACTTAATGGATTTGGTATAGCAATTATTTCTACTTCTAAAGGTATTATGACTGATAAAGAAGCTAGAAAACAATCTCTAGGTGGAGAAGTAATGGCTTATATTTGGTAATAGGTGATTAAAATGAGTCGTATAGGAAATAGAATAATAGCAATTCCAGAAAATGTTACTGTATCTACTTCTTCTTCTGTAGTTTCAGTAAAAGGTCCTAAAGGTGAACTTTCTTTAGAACTTAGTAAACTTATTGATGTTGAAGTTAAAGATAATACAGTTGTTGTAACTAGAAAAAATGAATCAATTCCTGCTAAACAAATGCATGGGACTACTAATGCTAATATAAGAAACATGATAATAGGAGTTTCTGAAGGTTTTTCTAAAGCTCTTGAAATAATCGGAGTTGGTTATAGATTTAATCTTAAAGGAAATACTCTTGTTATTAATGCTGGGTATTCTCATCCTGTTGAACTTGAAATTCCAGAAGGATTAACACTTGAAGCTAAAGGAAATAATCAAGTTACTGTTTCTGGTATTAGTAAAGAAAAAGTAGGAGAATTTGCGGCTAACATTCGTAAGGTAAGAAAACCTGAACCTTATAAAGGAAAAGGTATTCGTTATGTTGGTGAATATGTTAGACGTAAGGAAGGTAAAAAAGCTAAGTAGGTAGGAGGTTAATTATGATAAAAAAAGAATCACGTAATGAAATGCGTAAGGTTAGACATGAAAGAGTTAGAAAACAAATCATAGGAACTAAAGATATACCTAGACTTAATGTTTATCGTTCTAATACAAATATTTATGCTCAAATAATAGACGATGAAAACGGAGTTACTTTAGCTAGTGCATCTTCTATGAAAATGAAAGGTAATAATACGGAAGTAGCTACTAAAGTTGGTGAAGCTATTGCTAAAGAAGCTAAAAAAGCTAAGATAACTAAAGTAGTATTTGATCGTGGAGGATATCTATATCATGGACGCGTTAAAGCACTTGCTGATGCTGCTCGCGAAAATGGTTTAGAGTTCTAATAGGAGGTAAAGTTATGCAAAAGAGAAGAAATACTCGTCCTGCTAAAATGTATGATGAAATCGTATTAGATACTAAAGCTGTTGTTAAAGTAACAAAGGGTGGTCGTCAAAGAAGATTTCAAGCTGTTGTTTTAGTAGGAGATAAAAAAGGTCTTGTTGGTTTAGGTATTGGTAAGGCTAATGAAATTTCAGAAGCTGTTAAAAAAGCAAGACAAGATGCTAATAAAAATATGGTTAGAGTACCTATTGTTGATGGAAGAACAATCGCACATGAAGCTAGATATGATGAAGGAGCAACTAAAGTGTTATTAAAACCTGCTAGTGCAGGTACTGGACTTGTTGCAGGTAGTGCTGTTAGATCAGTACTTGAAATTGCTGGATACCACGATATTATTTCAAAATCACTTGGAGCTAGAACAAAAATTAATATGGCTAGAGCTACTATTAAAGCTTTACAATCTATCAAGACTATTGAAGAAGTTTGTGAAGCAAGAGGAAAAACTAAAGAGGAGATTTTAGGATAATGGAACTTAATAATTTACCAAAAAATGCAGGTTCTACACATAGAGCTAAACGTGTAGGACGTGGACCTGGTAGTGGTCTTGGAAAAACAAGTGGTCGTGGTGAAAATGGTCAAAAATCTAGAAGCGGTGCTTCTATTCCAGCAGTATTTGAAGGTGGACAAACTCCACTATTTAGAAGAATTCATAAAAGAGGATTCTCTAATGCTAAATTTAAGACTAGATATGCTAGTATAAATGTTAGCGATCTTAATAAATTTAATGATGGCGATGTTGTAACTCCTGAACTTTTAAAAGAACTAGGAATGGTTAAAAAACAACTTTCTGGGATAAAAGTTTTAGGAAATGGTACTTTAGAAAAGAAATTAACAATCAAAGCACATAGATTTACTCAAAGTGCTCTTAAGAAAATTGAAGAATCAGGTAGTAAAGCAGAGGTGATTTAAGATGTTTAAAAATCTTAAACAACTATTTACTAAAAAGAATAAAGACATAAGGAAAAGATTATATTTTACAATAGCAGTACTTACTTTATATATAATTGGTACAGGAATTGAAGTTCCTGGTACTTCAGAAATTACTAAGAGTTTAGGATTTTTGGAACTTTTGAATGTAATGGGTGGTGGAGCTTTAAAGAACTTTTCTATATTTGCTCTTGGAGTTATTCCATACATTACAGCGTCAATCGTAATTCAACTTTTACAAATGGATATTGTTCCTTATTTTTCAGACCTTTCTAAGCAAGGTCATGCAGGAAAACAAAAACTTAATCAAATTACTAGATATTTAGGTATAGCATTTGCCTTTTTCCAAGGTTATGCGATGAGTTATGCTTTTTTAGGTGACTCTTATACTGTTGTTGGATATTTAGAAGTTGCATTTATAATGACTGCTGGTACAGCATTCTTACTTTGGCTTGGTGATCAAGTTACTCAAAAAGGAATAGGAAATGGTGTTTCATTAATCATTATGGCTGGGATAGTTTCATCACTTCCTACTACTATGATTACAGCATTTCAAACTCTTCTTGATTTTAGTACTACTAATGCTATTATTGCTGGTAGTGCAAAATTCTTGTTATTCCTTATCATATGTATCTTAGTAGTTATTGGAGTTATCTTTGTTGAAGGTGCTGCAAGAAGAATAAGTATTCAATATGCTAATAAGTCTACTGCTAATTTAGGTAAACAAACTTATATGCCTATTAAGATAAATTCAGCAGGAGTTATTCCAGTAATATTTGCATCTAGTTTACTAGCTGTACCTGTTACTATAGCTCAATTTATTGACAATGAAGCGTTTTCAAATTTTGTTAATTCATATATAGATTATACTACTCCGGTAGGACTTATACTTTATGTTGTTTTAATTATATTCTTTGATTATTTTTATACTTTTGTTCAAATGAAACCTGATCAAATGGCAAAGAATTTAAAAGATAATGGAGGATATGTTCCTGGTATTAGACCTGGTAAGGATACAGAAAATTATTTTTCTAAAATGCTTATTAAGTTAACTACTGCAGGATCTGTTTTCTTAGCAATAATTGCAGCATTTCCAATTTTAATAAATATGCTTTCTGAACTGCCATCATCTGTTTCAATTGGTGGTACTGGACTTTTAATCGTTGTTGGTGTTTCTATTGAAACTTATAAACAACTTGAAAGTAGTTTGTTAAGTAGAGGTTATACTGGAAATACTAATTCTAGTAAAAGGAGGGCAAGAAGAAGATAATGAAAAATGTTATATTAATTGCTCCTCCTGCTGCTGGGAAAGGTACTTTATCTATGTATTTAACTGATACTTTTGGATATGTTCAATTATCTACAGGAGATATGCTTAGAGAAAGAGCAGAAGAAGATACAAAATTAAAAGAAATAATGAAAACTGGAAAACTTATTGATGATAAGACAGTTTTTGAAGCACTTGAGGCTAAGCTAAATAAATTAGGTGATACTCCTTATATTTTAGACGGTTTTCCTAGAACAGTTACTCAAGCTGTTATGTATGATGAACTTTTACAAAATATGGGAAAAGATCTTGGAGTTGTAATTTATTTAGATGTAGACAAGGAAGAATTAAAAAAACGTGTTGTTACTAGGCTTGTTTGTCCTAAGTGTCGGGCTTCTTATTCTACAAGAAATGAAAGTCTTTTACCTAAGGAAGAAGGTTTGTGTGATAATTGCAGGCTTGAACTTATTCAAAGAGAAGATGATACTGAAGAAGTGTTTGATAAGAGATATAATGAATATTTAGAAAAGACTTCTCCTTTGATAGATTATTATGAATCTAAAGGATTGCTTGTTAGAATTAGTTCAAGTGATGCAAATGAGATATTTAAAGAAGCATCTTCTTTAGTGAGGAATGCTTAATGATTACAATAAAAAGTGATAGGGAAATAGAACTTTTAAGTAAAGCGGGTAACATTGTTTATGAGACTCACATGTATTTGAAAGATTTTATTAAACCTGGTATTACTACTGCTCGTTTAGATGAACTTGCAGAAGAATTTATTAGAAATCATGATGCTACTCCTTCTTTTAAGGGATATGAAGGATTTCCTGGTTCTATTTGTACAAGTGTTAATGAACAAGTAGTTCATGGTATTCCTGGTAAGTTAAAACTTAAGGAAGGGGATATAATTTCTATTGATATAGGAGCTTGTTATAAAGGTTATCATGGTGATAGTGCTTGGACTTATCCAGTTGGCTCTATTTCTAAAGATAAAGAGTATTTGCTAGAACATACTAAAAAAGCTTTGGAAATGGGACTTGCAGAGGTTAAACCTGGTAATAGAATTGGAGATATTTCAAGCGCAATAGAAAATTATGCTTTAGATTATGGCCTTGGAGTTGTTAAAGAACTTGTAGGTCATGGAGTTGGTACTAGTATTCATGAAGATCCAGATATTCCTAATTTTGGAGAAGCTGGTACTGGTCCAAAACTTAAAAAAGGTATGGTTCTTGCAATTGAACCAATGTTTAATTTAGGTAGTCCTAATATTGTTATATTAGATGATAATTGGACTATTGAAACTGAAGATTATAGTCCATCAGCACACTTTGAACATACAGTAGTTGTTACTGATGATGGATACAAAATTTTGACAGGAGTGATGCGATAGTGGCAAAAAGTGATGTAATCGAAGTTGAGGGAAAAGTATTAGAAGTTATACCTGGAGGAAACTTTAAGGTAGAACTTTCTAATGGTCATGTTATTGAAGCTCACGTTTCTGGAAAAATGAGAATGAATTACATTCGTATTGCTCCAGGTGATAAAGTTATGATTGAACTTTCCCCATATGATTTAACACGTGGGCGTATAACCTATAGAAAGTAGGAGGGATAAAAAATGAAAGTTAGTGCATCAGTAAAGAAAATTTGTCCTAAGTGTAGGATAATTAAACGTAAAGGAAAAGTAATGGTTATTTGTGAAAATCCAAAACACAAACAAA
>CAYVXN010000023.1:0-12439 GCA_964455135.1 uncultured Mycoplasma sp. | reverse complement strand
CAAAATCAATTTAGAGTAGGGGTTACTCGTATGGAAAGAGTTATTCGTGAAAGAATGACTACTCAAGATATTAATGAAGTTACTCCAAAAACACTTATTAATATTAGACCTGTTACTGCGATACTTAAAGAATTCTTTGGTAGCAGTCAACTTTCTCAGTTCATGGATCAAAATAATCCAATTGCAGAACTTACACATAAAAGAAGACTTTCTGCTTTAGGGCCAGGTGGACTTTCTCGTGATAGAGCTGGTATGGATGTAAGGGATGTTAATGAATCACATTATGGTCGTATTTGTCCAATTGAATCTCCAGAAGGTCCAAATATCGGGCTTATTACTACTCTTGCTAGTTATGCTAAAATTGATGATTATGGATTTATTCAAACTCCATATCGTAAGGTTGTAGATTCAGTTATTACTGATGATGTTCATTATTTAACTGCAAGTGAAGAGAATGATGTTATTATTTCTGAGTCTACTGTTACTACAGATGATAATAATAAGATAATTGATGAAACAGTTGCTGCTCGTTATCGTGGAGAAAATTTACTTGTATCTCCAGATAAGGTTGATTATATAGATGTTTCTCCTCAACAAGTTGTATCTATTACAACAAGTTGTATTCCATTCCTTGAGCATGATGATGCTACTCGTGCACTTATGGGATCTAACATGCAACGTCAAGCTGTACCGCTTTTAAAAACTGAAGCTCCATTTGTAGGTACTGGTGTTGAATATATTGCTGCTCGTGATAGTGGTTCTACTGTTGTTGCTAAGGCAGATGGTGTTGTAAGTTATGTTGATGGTAAGAAAGTAGTTGTTAAGAATAAACTTGGTGAAGATACTTATTATTTATCTGACTTTACTGCTTCTAACCAAGATACATGTTTCCATCATGTTCCTATAGTAAGAGTGGGAGATAAAGTTGTTCGTGGTAAAACTATTCTTGCTGATGGTCCTTCTACTGATAAGGGAGAACTTGCACTTGGTAAGAATATGGTTGTAGCATTTATGATGTTTAATGGATATAATTATGAAGATGCCGTTATTCTTAATGAAAGACTTGTTAAGGAAGATGCTTATACTACTATTCATATAGAAGATTATGAAATGCCTTGTCGTGAAACAAAACTTGGACCTGAAGAAATTACTCGTGATATTCCAAATGTTAGTGAAGATGCTCGTCGTAATTTAGATAGTGAAGGTATTATTAGAATTGGTACTGAAGTAAAAGAAGGAGATATTCTTGTTGGTAAAGTTACTCCGAAGGGAATGGCTGAACTTACAAGTGAAGAAAAACTTTTACATGCTATCTTTGGTGAAAAAACACGTGAAGTTCGTGATACATCACTTCGTGTTCCTCATGGTGGAGATGGTATTGTTCATGATGTTAAGGTGTTTACTAAGAAAAACAGTGATGAACTTCCTAGTGGAGTTTCAAAACTAGTTCGTGTATATATTGTTCAAAAACGTAAGATTCAAGTTGGGGATAAGATGGCTGGTCGTCATGGTAATAAAGGGGTTATTTCTTTAATTCTTCCAGAAGAAGATATGCCATATTTACCAGATGGTACTCCAGTTGATGTAATGCTTAATCCACTTGGGGTTCCTTCGCGTATGAATATTGGACAAGTACTTGAACTTCATCTTGGTATGGCTGCTAAAAAACTTGGAATTCATGTTGCTACTCCAGTATTTGATGGTGCAAAAGGACAAGATATACTTGATATGATGAAAGAAGCTGGTATGGATGAAGATGGTAAGACTGTTCTTTATGATGGTCGTACAGGTCGTCCATTTGATAATCGTGTTTCAGTTGGAGTTATGTATATGATTAAACTTCATCACATGGTTGAAGATAAAATGCATGCACGTGCTACTGGACCTTATAGTTTAGTTACTCAACAACCACTTGGAGGAAAAGCTCAATTTGGTGGTCAAAGATTTGGAGAAATGGAAGTTTGGGCTCTTTATGCTTATGGTGCGGCTCATACACTTCAAGAAATATTAACAGTTAAATCTGATGATGTTGTTGGTCGTGTTAAAGTTTATGAATCACTTGTTAAAGGCAACAAGGTTGACCAAGCTGGTGTTCCTGAATCATTTAGAGTTTTAATTAAAGAATTCCAAGCTCTAGGACTTGATATTCAAATTATTAATGATAAAAATGAAGTTCTTGATCTAAAACAAATAGAAAGAGAAGAAGTTCAAGAAAATACAACATTTGCAATAGAAGATATTGAAATAAAGAAATTTGCTGAAGAAAAAGATAAAGATTTAGAAGAAGAAGAACAGGAAAATGAGAAGGAAGATGAGTTGGACTTTTCGTTTGATGATGATGAAAGTGAGGTGAAATACTAATGATAGAAGTTAATAAAGTTGAAGCTTTGAAAATTGGTATTGCATCTTCTGATAAGATTCGCGAATGGTCTTATGGTGAGGTTAAGAAACCTGAAACTATTAATTATCGTACTTTGAAACCTGAAAGAGATGGACTTTTCTGTGAAAAAATATTTGGTCCTACTAAAGATTTTGAATGTTCTTGTGGTAAGTATAAACGTGTTAAATATAAAAATATAGTTTGTGATAGATGCGGAGTTGAAGTTACTCGTTCTAAAGTAAGAAGAGAAAGAATGGGGCATATTGAACTTGCAACTCCTGTGTCTCATATTTGGTATTTTAAAGGTATTCCATCAAGAATGGGTACTGTGCTTGATATGAGTCAAAGAGATTTAGAGGAAGTTCTTTACTTTGTTAGTTATGTTGTAATTGATAAGGGTATTGCTCCTCTTGAAAATAAACAAACTTTATCAGAAAAAGAATATCGTGCTTATTATGAAAAATATGGTGATGGTTTCCGTGTTGGTATGGGTGCTGAAGCTGTTAAGGAACTTCTTAAACAAGTTGATCTTGGTAAGGAGATAGAAGATATTCGTAAAAAACTTGAAACTGCTCAAGGACAAAAGAGAACTAGTCTTTTAAAAAGACTTGATATTCTTGATGCTTTCTATAAATCAGGAAATAAACCTGAATGGATGATTCTTGATGCTATTCCTGTTATTCCACCTGAACTTAGACCTATGATTCAACTTGATGGTGGTAGATTTGCTACTTCTGATCTTAATGATTTATATAGAAGAGTTATTAATCGTAATAATCGTTTAAAGAAGCTTATTGATTTAGGAGCTCCTTCAATAATTATTCAAAATGAAAAGAGAATGCTTCAAGAAGCAGTTGACGCATTGTTTGACAATGGCCGTCGTGGTAAAAGTGTTACTGGTCCAGGAAATCGTCCTCTTAAGTCACTTTCTAGTATGTTAAAAGGTAAACAAGGTCGTTTTAGACAAAACTTACTAGGTAAACGTGTTGATTATTCAGGTCGTTCTGTTATAATTGTTGGACCAAGTTTAAAAATGTATCAATGTGGTCTTCCTAAGGGAATGGCTCTTGAACTATTTAAACCTCATGTTATTCATGGTTTAGTAGAAAAGGGTATTGCTCATAATATTAAGGCTGCTAAAAAACTTATTGACAATCAAGATGAAAGAGTTTGGGATGTTGTTGAAGAAGTTATTAAAGAACATCCAGTTATGCTTAATCGTGCTCCAACTCTTCATAGACTTGGAATTCAAGCGTTTGAACCAAAACTTATTGGTGGTAAGGCTATTCGTCTTCATCCACTTGTATGTCCAGCGTTTAATGCTGATTTTGATGGAGATCAAATGGCTGTTCATGTTCCTTTATCTGAAGAAGCTCAAGCTGAAGCTAGACTTTTAATGCTTGGTGCTAATAATATTCTTCATCCAAAGAGTGGGGAACCTGTTGTTACTCCTGCTCAAGATATGGTACTTGGTAACTACTATCTTACAATGGAAAAAAGTGATGAAGATGAGGGACGTGTATTTAAGAATTCTAATGAAGCTTTAATGGAATATGAAAGAGGAGATTTAAAACTTCATACAAGAATAGCGGTAAAGGTTAATTCATTTAAACATAAGTTATTTTCTGAAGAACATAAAGATGATTATTTGATTACTACAGTTGGTAAACTTATATTTAATGAAATTCTTCCAGATACTTTCCCTTATATTAATGAACCTACTAAGGAAAATATTGAAAAGATTACTCCAAGTAAGTATTTCTTAGAGCCTGGTACAAATATTAAAGAAGCTATTAAGGAAATGCCTCTTGTAGAACCTTTCCCTGTTAAAACTTTGAAACAAATAATTGCTCAAATTTTTAAACTTTATAAAACTACTGAAACTTCTATTATGCTTGATAGGCTTAAAGATTTAGGATTTAAGTATTCTACTGTTAGTGGTGCTACTGTATCTAGTCATGATGTTGCTACTAGTTCTCATAAACCTGAGATAATTGCTAATGGTAAGAAAATGGTTGATAAGATTAATAAACAATATTCTAGAGGTTTAATAACTGAAGAAGAAAGATATGAAAGTGTTATTAATGTTTGGTATAAAGCAAAAGATGAAGTACAAGCAGAACTTCAAGAAATTGCTGATAATTCTATGGAAAATCCAATTTTCATGATGATGAAGAGTGGTGCCCGTGGAAAAATAAGTCAGTTTGTTCAACTTTCTGGTATGAGAGGACTTATGTCTAAACCAGGTGGTCGTGTTATTGAAATTCCAGTTATTTCTTCATTTAAGGAAGGGTTATCAGTTTCTGAATTCTTCTTATCTACCCATAGTGCTCGTAAGGGTAGTGCTGATACTGCACTTAATACTGCTTCTTCTGGATATTTAACAAGAAGACTTGTTGATGTTTCTCAAGATGTTATAGTTAAAGAAGCTGATTGCTCTACTGATTTTGGTGTTTCTGTTGAAGCATTTATAAATGAAAAAGATGGTACTGTAATTGAAGGACTTTATGATCGTATTGTGGGAAGATATGCAAGTAAAAAAGTTATTAATCCTGAAACTAAGGAAGTAATAGTAGAAAAAGATGCTCTTATTACTGAAAAAGAAGCAGAAAAAATAGTTAATGCTGGTATTCAAAAAGTTGAAATAAGAAGTATTCTTACTTGTAATACTCATAATGGTGTTTGTCAAAAATGTTATGGTAGAAACCTTGCTACTGGTAATATTGTTGAAGTTGGTGAAGCTATTGGTATTATGGCTGCTCAATCTATCGGAGAACCTGGAACTCAACTTACTATGAGAACTTTCCATACTGGTGGAGTTGCAGGTGGTGAAGACATTACTCAAGGTCTTCCTCGTGTTGAAGAATTATTTGAAGCACGTAATCCAAAAGGACAAGCTACTATTGCTACAATTGAAGGTAAGATAAAAGATATTAAAGAAGATCATGGTAAGTATAAAATCAAGATTAAGAATAAACTTGATGAAATTGAACATATTACTAATTATGGTGCTAAACTTAGAGTTGCTAAGGGTGATGAAGTTACTGTTGGAGAAAAACTTACTGAAGGTAATATTAGTCCTAAGGAATTACTTGCAGTTACTGATCCAATTACAACTCAAACATATATCTTAAAAGAAATTCAAAAAGCTTATAGAGCTCAAGGTGTTGATATTAGTGATAAACATATTGAAGTTGTTGTAAGTAGAATGATTTCTAAGATTAGAATATCTGATGGTGGAGATACTGAATTATTGCTTGGAAGTTTAGTTAATATTAAAGACTTTACTGATGTAAATAAAGAAGCTATTCTAAAAGGTAAAAGACCTGCGACTGGTAAACCAATTCTTCTTGGTATTACTAAAGCATCTCTTGAAACTGAATCATTCTTATCTGCTGCATCATTCCAAGAAACTACCAGAGTTTTAACAGATGCTTCAATTAAGGGTAAAGTTGATACTCTTCAAGGACTTAAGGAAAATGTTATTATTGGTAAACTTATTCCTGCGGGAACTGGTGCTAAACAATATAGAGATGTTTCTTATGAACTTAAAAAACAATTTTTATCTGATGAACCTATGGAGGTTTTAGAGGAAGAATTTATGGAATAATAAAAAGGCTAAGTTTTTAGTCTTTTTGTTTTAATGATTATTTACTTGTTTGTTTTTGTTTAGTATAATATTTGTATAGAATTACTTTGTATAAGATATTGATTTATGTTATAAAAAAATGAAAGGAATGACTTGATATGAATAAAAAAATAGTTGTATTTGGAGGAGGAACTGGTATTAGTTTTTTAGTTCGTGGTTTAAAAAAATTTCCAGTTGATTTAACTTGTGTTATTTCTGTTTCTGATAATGGTTCTAGTACTGGAAAACTTCGTGAGGAGTTTTTTATGCCTGCGATGGGTGATGTTAGAAATGTTATTGTTAATTTATCTGATGCTAATGAGAAGATAAAAGAACTTTTGCAATATAGGTTTGATACTTATACTGATTTAGATGGACATCCTGTTGGAAATCTTATTATGGTTGCTATGTATAATATTACTGGTAGTCTTAAGGAAAGTATAAAAGTTCTTGGAGGTTTTTTGAATGTGCGTCATAAAATTTTACCTTTAAGTGAAGATTATCTTACTTTAATGGCGGAAACTGATAATGGAGAAATTATTTATGGTGAAAGCGAAATAGGTCATGATAGAAGAAAAATAAAAGAACTTTTTTATGATGAAGATCCTAATGTTGATAAAGAAGTTTTGGAAGAAATAAATTCTTCTGATCTTATTATTTTTAGTATAGGAAGTTTATATACAAGTATAATTCCACATTTATTATCTAGTGAAGTAGTTAAGGCAATTGATAAATCAAAAGCTAAAATTTTGTATACTTGTAATGCTGTTGGACAAGTTTTTGAAACAGAAGGTTATACAGTTTCTGATCATGTTAAAATTATTAATAAATACCTTGGAAAGAGAAAAGTTGATGCTGTTATAGCTGCAGATAGTAATCTTCCTAACGAGGTTCTTGATAAGTATATTTCTGTTGAAAATAAAAGTTTGGTTAAAGTTGATAAGAATAAACTTGATGAGATGGGTTGTGAACTTATTTTAGAAGATTTACTTGTTATAGAAGATAATTATATTAGACATGATGATTTGAAGTTTGCTACTTGTATTTTTAATTATTTGATGAGGTGATAGAGGTGTCTTTTACTACTGAGATTAAAAATGAAATTTGTTCTAATGAATATTCAAGATTAGAGAGCATTGCAATGTTATCTGGATTTCTTAGAAATAATTTTGAAGTTTTAGAAGAAAAAATAGTTCTTTTGTCTGAAAATCCTAAAGTTGTTAGAAAAGTTTTTTCTCTTTTTAAAGAATTATTTGATGTTAATCCTGTTATTATTCAGGGAAAAAGTATTAATTTTAATAAAAAAAATTATTATAATATTTTTATATCAGAAAAAGTGGATACAATTAGTAGTAGTTTGATGCTATTTGATGAAAAAGGTAATTTTGTTTCTTCTTTGCCTGATTATTTTTTAGATTCTGAAGATTTAAAACGTGCTTATCTTCGGGGAGCTTTTTTAGCTAGGGGAAGTATAAATGATCCGAAAAAATCTAGATATCATTTGGAGTTTTTGGTTGCTGATAAGATTGAGGCTTATTTTCTTAAGGATTTACTTGGTTTTTTTGGGATAAGTGCTAAAGTTATATTAAGGGATAAAGGTTATATGACTTATGTTAAGGAAGCTGAAAAGATAGGTGATTTTCTTAGGATAGTTAGTGCTAATAATGCTATTTTGTATTATGAAGATATTCGTATTTATAGAGATCATAAAAATATGACTAATAGGCTTAATAATTGTGAACAGGCTAATGTTGATAAAATTATTAACGCTAGTGAAAAACAACTTATTGATATTGATTTAATTAAGGATAAGATAGGGTTTGATGCTATTGATGAAAAGCTTAGAGAAGTTATAGTTTATCGTGAGAAGTATCCTGAGGTTTCTTTGTCTGAACTTAGTTATATTCTTAGTACTGAACTTGATAAAAAAATAACTAAGTCTGGACTTAGTCATAGATTTAGAAAGATTCATGAAATTGCAGAGAAAATTAGAAATGAAAAAAATTAGATTTGTTGAATCTAATTTTTTATTTTGTAAATAGTTTTGGTATGTTTTTTTTCGGAAGTAACATTTTTAAATCTTTGTTTATTGTTATTTTATATTTTTTTTGTTCATCTTTTAGTTTTTCTCCATCTACTGTCCAGTTATTTTTTATTTTTTCTTTGAAATTTATTTCTATTTCATTAGAGGTATGACAATAAATTCCTGGAACGTTTGTTATTCCTGTTTTTACAAGTAAGATTATTGTTTTTACTAAATCCTTTCTTCTTGTGATGTTACAGAACATTATTTCGAACTTATTATCGTCTAATTTTACATTTTTGTATATGTTGTTGAATCCTGCGATTCTATTGGCATTTGATATTAATATTAATGAGTAGAATCCATGGTATGAAACTCCATCTATTTTGTATTCTAGTTCATATAGTTTGGTCATTTGAAAAAATTCTTTTATTCCGTTTATTAGATATGCTAAATGTCCTAGTTTCTTTTTTAGTTTTCTTGATGTTTGATAAGGTACATTGATAAATTTACCAAATCCTGCGACGTAAAAAAATGGTTGATTATTTATGATTCCTAGGTCTACCTGTTTTACTTCTCCATCAAGAATTTTTTCTACATTTTTAATTATGTTTTTATTTAGTCCTAGCATATGACCAATATCATTGGTTGTTCCAACTGGAATGTGAGATAGAATTAATTTATCTTTTCTTTGATAGTTTCCTGTTACTATTTCATTAAATGTTCCATCTCCTCCGATGGATAGGACTAAATCTGCTTTTTTTATGCTTTTTACATAGTTTTTTGCATCGCCGTTTTTTTCAGTAAAGTAAATTTTTGTTTCGTAGCCGTGTTCTTCTAATTTTCTAATTACTTCATCTAAAACTTTTCCTTTTATTCCTTTACCACTTTCTTGATTGCAAATAAGTTCACAGGTTTTCATAACATCACCACTTTTATTATACAAAAATTATTTTTTGTTTTCAATGATTTTATCTATTAGACCATAGTTTTTAGCTTCTTTGCTTGATAAAAAGTAATCTCTTTCTGTATCTTGTTCTATTTGTTCTATAGTTTTTCCAGTATTTTTTGCTAGTATTTTATTTAATTTGTTTTTTACTTTTAGGATGTGCTCTGCCGCTATTTTTATTTCTGTTGCTTGACCACTAGCTCCTCCGAGAGGTTGATGGATCATAATTTCTGAATTTGGAAGAGCCATTCTTTTTCCTTCTTCTCCGCTTGATAGGAGAAATGCTGCCATAGAGGCTGCCATGCCTATACATATTGTTGATACTTTGCTTTTGATAAAATTCATAGTATCATATATTGCCATTCCGGATGTTATGGAGCCTCCTGGTGAGTTTATGTATAGTTCTATGTCTTCATTTGACTCTGAATCTAGATACAGAAGCTCTGCTACTACGATATTGGATGTTTGATCATTTATTTCGCCATTTAAAATTATTATTCTATCTTTTAGTAATCTTGAATAGATATCATAACTTCTTTCACCATTTACTTCTTTTTCTATTACTGTTGGAATTAAGTTCACTTTTATCACCATTATTAAAATATGTTAAAAAAGTTAATATATTCGTATCAAAAATTTACATATTGTGATAAAATATTAATATAGAATTAAGAGGGTGTTAATATGAAAAAGATTAAAGTTATAGTAAACAATAAAGAATATGATTTTGATAAGGGAATTTCTCTTTTGGAAATATCTCGTGAAATATATAAAGGTAAGTTTCCTGTTTTGGTAGCTTTTATTGATAATGAGATTTTTTCTCTTGATAAAAAAGTTAATAGTGATTGTACTGTAAGATTTGTTAATGTTCTTGATCCTGTTGGAAACAGAATATATCAAAAAGGTCTTTTGTTTGTACTTGTTTATGCTTTTAAAGAACTTTTTGGATATGATTATTATGTAAAGGCTTGTCATTCTATTGATAAGGCAATAAAACTTAGAACTAATTTGCATCTTAATCATGATAGGATAAAAATGCTTAAGAGTAAAATGAGAGAAATTATTGATGCAGATATGCCTATCACTAAGTGTTTAGTTAGTAGAAAAGAAGCTAGAAAATATTTTGAGAGCACTTTTGATAATGCAAAAGCTGATACTTTTATTTATAATACTAATCATTATGTTACTTTGTATAAACTTGGTGATTTGTATGATTATTTCTTTTCAGAAATGCCTGTTTCTACTGGAGTATTTACTGATTTTGATTTATATTTTTTGGATAAAGGTTCATTTATTTTGCAATTTCCTGTAGCTAGTTCTTTGGGTAAAATACCTGAGTATGTTAATAGAGAAAAGATAATTGAAGCTTTTGATGAGAATTATGCTCTTTCTAAAAAACTTGGTATATTTAATAGTGCTGATATAAATATGGCTGTATGCGATGGAAGAATTTCTGATATTATAAAGCTTACTGAAACTATTTCTAGTAATAAACTTCTTGAACTTGCAAAGGAAATATATGATAGAA
Organism: uncultured Mycoplasma sp.; assembly: GCA_964455135.1. GTDB lineage: Bacteria > Bacillota_I > Bacilli_A > RF39 > UBA660 > UMGS1449. Next base: position 1,931 of record CAYVXN010000023.1, on the reverse strand, counting down.
AGAATAGTCTTAAAATAGTTTTAATAGCAGGACCTTCTTCAAGTGGGAAGACTACTACTTCTAAGAAACTTTCAATGTTTCTTAAGAGTTTTGGTTTAAATCCTAAACCTATTTCTATTGATGATTATTTTTTGAATCGTGAAGATACTCCGAAACTTCCAAATGGAGAATATGATTTTGAGTCTATTCGTGCTGTTAATATAGATTTATTTAACGATCATTTAACTCGTCTTATTAATGGTGAAGAAGTAGATATTCCAACTTTTAACTTTTTTAAAGGAAAAGGCGAATATTTAGGAAAGAAAATAAAACTTGATGATGGGGATATACTAATTATTGAAGGTCTTCATGCTATTAACGAAGAGCTTACTAAATCTATACCTAAAGATAAGAAATACAAGGTTTATATTTCTCCGCTTACTGATCTTAATATTGATAATCATAATATGATATCTAATACTGATGTCAGGCTTCTTAGAAGAATTGTTAGAGATAATAGAACTAGGGGGTATAGTGCTGAAGATACTATAAAAAGTTGGCAAAGAGTTCGTGATGGTGAAGATAAGTATATTTTTCCTTTTCAAGAAGATGTTGATTATGTTTATAACTCATCTCTTATGTATGAAATAGGGGTTTTAAAACTTTATGCTGAACCACTTCTTTTTGGAATTGATAATTCATCAACTTATTATGAAGAGGTTGTTAGACTTTTGAATTTCTTGGGTATGTTTGTAGGAATTCCTACTGATGAAATACCTAGTGAATCTATACTTAGAGAATTTATTGGTGGTAGTTATTTTGAATAGGAGGATATTTTAATGAAAGTTGCAATAAATGGATTTGGTAGAATTGGTAGACTTGTTTTTAGAATTATGAATGAGAGTGATGAGTTTGATGTTGTTGCAATAAATGATTTGAGTGATGCTAAACAACTTGCTCATTTACTTAAATATGATTCTAGTCAAGGAAGTTATAGAAAAGAGGAAATAAGTTATAAAGATAATTATTTGCTTGTTGGAGGAAAACACATTCTTGTTTTTTCTGAGGCTGATCCGGTTAATTTACCTTGGGATAGATTAGATATTGATATGGTTTTTGAGTGTAGTGGTCATTTTACAAAGGAAGAAGATGCTAATAAACATATTTTAGCAGGTGCTAAAAAGGTTATTATATCTGCTCCAGCGAAGGGAAATGTTAAAACTATTGTTTATGGTGTTAATGAAGAAATTTTAACTGGAGATGAGAAAATTATTAGTGCAGCTTCTTGTACTACTAATTGTTTGGCTCCAGTACTTAAAGTAGTTAATGATAATTTTGGTATAAAAAGAGGTTATATGACTACAATACATGCTTATACTAATGATCAAGTAATGCTTGATGTTTCACATAAAAAAGGAATTGAGGCAAGAAGAGGTAGAGCAGGTGCTGTTAATATTGTTCCTTCTTCTACTGGTGCTGCTAAAGCAATAGGACTTGTTATTCCGGAACTTGATGGAAGGCTTAAGGGGTCTGCTATGCGAGTTCCTGTTTCTGATGGTTCTGTTGTGGATTTAGTGTTAGAACTTGAAAGAAATGTTACAATTCCTGCCTTAAATAATGCTTTTATTAATGCTAAATCAGATGTTTTAGAAGCTACTTATGATCCTATTGTATCTAGCGATGTTATTGGGGATACTCATGGTGGTGTAGTTGATCTTTTGCTTACAGATATTTTAGAAGTTGATGATAGGCAATTTGTTAAGATTGTTGCATGGTATGATAATGAAATGGGATATTCAAGTCAAATGGTAAGATGTGCTAAATATTTTGCTAGTTTGATTAAATAAATAAGATTGATGAGTCATGACTCGTCTTTTTTTGTGAAAATTTAGTGAATGACTAGGTGCTTTCATTTTTTTTGGTAATAGTATATATGAAAGGAGATAAATATG
>CAYVXN010000022.1:3000-12751 GCA_964455135.1 uncultured Mycoplasma sp. | reverse complement strand
TTGAAAAATATAATATATTAAATCCAAATAACAAAATAATCGCACCAAAAGGAGTGTGTTATTGTTTAGCAGTAAAAAAGTAAAAAATATAAATGTTCAGTATATGTCCTATAAAATTATTTAATTAGAATTAATAAAAACATAAAGCAAATTAAAGTAATTGCTTTTTTTCTTTTTTGAAAACTTAAAAAGCAAACCACAAAAGTTTGCTTATATATTTTATTTAGAGTCTATAATTCTTTTTAATTTGTTAATTCTACTAAGTAACAATGTACATATTTTATCTATTCTTCTATCGGTCATTTTAGTTATATTTTGATACTTATGTAATAAATCATCAAATTCTTCACAAATGCCATCTAGTTTTGATAAATCAAATCTTTTTATATTTTTAATATAATTAATTATTGTATCAAATTTATCCATATCATAGAAAAATCTTCCATCGCCATTTATTACTAATTCTTTATCATTATAATCTAATATATTTAATGATTGACCTGTGTCAAATATAGGTGCAGTTTCTATCCAATTTAAATTTTCAACATTTCTAATAATTCCAAAATTATTTAAATGTCTATCTTCGTTTAACATTATAAAGTCCAAAATAAACATATTTTCAATTTCTTCTCTTGCCTTATCAATACCATTATTTTCTAAGATTTTTATATAAGTTTCATAAGCTTCATCTTTATTGCAATTGTTATGTAATATTTGATAAGCAGATACTAATTCAGTATCTTTATTTATAAAACATTCACATTTGGACACAATTTTATCTTTAATAACATCGATAGTGTAGGGAATATGTTTAAAACCTAAACGTTTACAAATCATAGTTGCTAACACTTCGTTAAATGGTTGCATAACTTCATTTTTGTATCCACCTTTAAGTAAGTACCTTTTTCCATTTTCTATTATCCAAGTTTTCTTTAATCTTCCATCAGTTGTATTATTAGGTGATATTAAACTAATTTTAGTATTTGAATCTCTAGTGTTTGAAAATGTTACACTTGTAAATTCTGAATCTTCAAAATCGTGTTCAAAGAAATTAATATCCTTATATTCAATTTCAGAATCAAAAGGTTTTATCCAATATTGATCTGATAATGACAACCCAAAAGCTTTATCAAGTAATTCTGTAGGGGTAGAAATATTTAACTTTGCTAATAACAAATCTAAATCATCTCTCCAAGAAGGAATTCCTCTACCTTTAAACCACTCTGATAATGATACTTTCAGATCTTCATTTAACTGATAGGCATTCTTTAAAATTATAGGGGCAAAATCTATATCGATAACATTATAAATATCAGTAAATACTCCTAGAGATGATTGATATTCAGCTGTTAATACTTTTTTATTTTTGTTCATAAGTATACATTTCATATTTTCACCTCACATGTAAATATTTTATCATATTTTTGTGTTTTTTACTATATAATAAACTTGAATTTTAAAGCTAAATATAGATTGTGCTAAATTCTTACAATTTATGTTAACACTTCACTGGTATCAACAAAAAATTACAAAAAACATTATATAAAAAATAAAAACCCTTTAAAAACAAGGATTAATTTACTATTGCAGAATTTGCTAAACGGGTTATGCACACTTTGTATAATAAGTTCATTAGTATTTGATATATTAATTATAACGCTTAATTTTTGCATTGTAAATCAATTTTATTAGGAAATTTATTAGGAAATTTATTAGGAAATTTGCTAGGAAAAATTTTAAATATATAGTATAATTAGATTAGTAATAATTGGAGGTACAAAATGTTAGATGTAATAGAAGATTGTAGAAATGAATTTAAAATCAAATTACCAGATGATTTAGAAGAAACTGTTATAAGCTTTCTAAATAGTAAAGATGGAGGAAATATCTATATTGGTGTTGATGATAATGGAAAAGTTATTGGTCTTAAAAATAATTTGGATTTACTTCAAAGAAAAATAAAAGATTTAATAATTTCTAATATAGAACCATCAGTACTAGGATTATTCGATATAGAAGTTTTAGAAGAAGATAATAAAAAATATATCCATGTTACTGTTGCCAAAGGAACTGAAAGACCATACCATATTAAAGGAATGGGAATGACTTCAGATAGTTGTTTTATCAGAGTTGGTAGTTCCAATGAAAAAATGACATCTGCATTAATAAATAAAATGTTTAGATCTAGAACTAAAGAATCTTTAAAAAATATTGTATCACCTAAACAGGATTTAACTTTTAGTCAGTTAAAGATGTATTATATGGAAAAAGGTTTTGATGTAGGAGAAAATTTTGAAAGACAACTAGATTTTTATACTTATGATAATAAGTTTAATTATATTGCTTACCTTTTAGCAGATAATAATAAAATTTCAATAAAAGTTGCTAAATATGCCGGCAATGATGTAGATGAAATAGAAGAATATTATGAGTTTGGTGAATGTTCTTTGATAACAGCGACTTATAGAGTTTTAGAAAAGTTTAAGATGCAAAATAAAGTATTTGCTAAAATTACTTATCCTGAACGTGTTGAAAAATCAATGTATGACTATAATGCTGTTAGAGAAGCAGTCATTAATGCAATTGTTCATAATGACTGGTCCAACGAATATCCTCCAAAGTTTGAATTTTTCAGCGATAGACTAGAAATATCTTCGTTTGGAGGTATTCAAGATGAGTTTACCGAAGAAGAATTTTTAAAAGGATATTCAGCTCCTAAAAATCCAGAACTTATGAGAATATTTAAAGATTTAGAATTAGTGGAACATTTAGGAACAGGAATTAGAAGAATATTAAAAAAATATGATAAGAGTATTTATCGATTTTATCCTCATTTTATAATAGTAAGTATTAAATATAACGAAAATGATTTTGAGTATGGCATTCAAAAGGAAACAATAAAAATAGATTATGCAAAATTAAATTTAAGTAAAATGGCAGAAAGTATAATTAAATTGATTTTAGATCGCCCAACTATTACTCAAGCTGAAATGGCAAATCTTTTAAATGTAACTCCTAGAATGATAAGATATCATTTAAGTGAATTAGTAGATAATGGATATATTAAAAGAATTGGTGCTAAGAAAAATGGAAAATGGATTGTAGTAAATAAAGGAAGTGAAGAAAATGACTGATTTAGAACAAAAGAAAAAAGTAAAAGAATTTCTATTTGTAATGGGCAGACAAATTTCATCATTAAGAAATGAAACATGTTGGGGGTCCCATTACAAATAGAGGAATTAAAATAAAATTAGTTATATTTTCTGAATAAACTAATTTACAAAAAATTGATAATTAATAAGAATAGGTTTGACTTTCTTCGATTCAAAAAAATGAGTTTGATTCCCTTCGTTCCAAAAAAAAACTAACCACAAGGGTTAGTATCATTCTAATGGAGCGGATGAGGAGAATCGAACTCCCGTAGTCAGCTTGGAAGGCTGAGGTTCTACCATTAAACTACATCCGCAAAAATAATTAAACGCCAATAACAACTGACAAAACTAATTATAAGATAAAAACACTTATCTTGTCAATAGTTTTATGTTTAAAATTATTCAAAAAGACTTAAAAATATTCAAACAAGGTTTAGAATATGATATAATTACCTAAAGGTGATATTATGACATATTTAGATTATTCTGCTACAACTATGATAAATAAAGAAGTGTTAGAAATAGTAAAACAAAATTTATTCAAAGAGGTTTCAAAAAAAGAACTAGAGATAAATAAACAAAAAATTAAAAAACTTTTAAACACTAATCTAGAAGTAAATATAACAAGTGGTTCAAGTGAATCAAATAACTGGGCTCTTAAAGGAATCTGCACTAATAAAGAAAAAAACAAAATAATAACAACAGAAATGGAGCATTCCTCAATAAATGAAACATTAAATTATTTAAAAACAAAAGGATTCGAAGTAATCTATGCTCCCTTAAAAAATGGAATCATAGTTTTAGAAGAATTAGAAAAACTCTTAACAAATGATGTCGCACTTCTTACAATATCATCAGTAAACACAGAAACAGGTACTTTGCAACCAGTAGAGCTAATCGGAAAACTAGCAAAAAAATATAATATTCCATTTCACTGTGATATGACAGGAAGTATAGGAAAAATAAATATTCCTTTAGATAACATAGATTTAGTAAGCTTCTCAGCTCACAAATTCTATGGTCCTAAAGGAATCGGAGTACTTCTAACAAATAAAAACATAAATTTAAAAAACATAATTTATGGCAAGAGAAAATACAACCTTGGACTAATAAAAGGATTAGTAAAAGCTCTCAAGCTATCACTTGCAAACATAGAAGAAAATTATAAAAAAGTGGAAGGCTTAAACAAGTATCTAAAAGAAAACTTAAATAACCTTCCTAATACTATTATTAACCAAAGTAAAAATTCTATACCACATATTTTAAACATCAGCATGCTATCATATAAACCAGAAACATTTTTGCATTATCTAGAACTTGAAAATATCTTTATATCAACTAAAAGTGCTTGTTCAACATCAGGATCTTATTCAAAATCAGTCTATGCTCTAACAAATAGCAAAGAGCGTGCAAAAACATCCGTTAGGATAAGTATTTCTCCATTAACTACTAAAGAAGACCTAGATAAAGTAATAGAGCTAATAAAAAGAGGCGAACATGCAAGATAAAAAGTTTACAATGATCGATGAAGAGTTTACTTGTTACAATTGTAAAACAAAAGTAAAGCCACTTGGATACACTGCCAGAGATCACTGTCCAAACTGTTTACATTCTCTTCATCTTGACATATTTCCTGGGGATAGAAAATCAACTTGTCATGGAAATCTTATCCCAATTGGTATAGAAAAAACAAAAAAAGATAATTTTAAAATACTTTATAAATGTCAAAAATGTGGATATGAAACCAAAAACATTAAAGCAATTGATGATAATATGGATGAAATAATAAGATTAAGTGTAGTAAAGTAGGTGAAGTGTATGAAAAAAGTTATCAAACTATTAATAGGAATATTTATTCTAGTTTTAATCTTCGAACTAATAGCGTATATTTTTAAAACTCATCACGACATAACTTATACATTAAAAGATGATAACCAAACCTTTAAAATAAATGAAGTGTATAAAAATAAAAAATACTATTTCAAAATAACAAGCAAAGATCTAGTTTATTCATTTGAAATACCTGATGAATTCCATAAGAAAAAAGAAGTGATAACTAAAATCTATTCATATCAAAAAGATGATTTATACTGTATCTATCCGATGGTAGAAAAAAATGAAAATACAAATATATTATGTAGTAAAAATAATAAATCATACGCCTATACAAACTATGAAAAAGAGTTAACTCCATTCATAGAAACACTAAAAAAACAAGGTTACAATAGTCCTTCTTGGCAAGAAAAAAGTAATAGTAGCAAAAAAATAGAAACCCTTTCAGCATATCAAAACAATATAAAAGAAAAGACATACATATATATTTACAAATATAATGGTTTTTTCTCAATAAGCAAAGACTCCCTAGAACAAATAAAACTATTTGAAAATGATACTTATATAAACCACTTAGGAACTAATATAGATAAATATTACTTAATACCAAACTATGATCAAAAATACGATTACGATGAACTGTACGTTATCGATATGACAAACAATAAAGTAAAACAAAGAAATTTAAAATATAAAATCTCTAAAGATTCTTACATAAATGGAGTAATTGACAATGAATTGTATATTTTCGATAAAGACGAATTAAAACAATACAAAATATCAAAAAAAGGTAAAAAAATAAAAGAAGTAGGAAACAAAGAAGATGGCGCTCTTTACTATAACTTAAAATTTGAAACAAAAAGTGTATACGATTTTAGAGATGAAGAATTAAAATTTAAAACTATAAAAGACTACATATCACAAGTAGAAAAAAATACCAGCATCAATTATCTTCAAAAAACAGAAGATACTTATTACTATCAAACAAAAAATAATGATGTTTATTACTATAATTTAAATAGCAAAACAAAAGTTCTTCTATTTAACCAAAAAATATCTGATTTCACTTTAGTAAAAGATACACTATACTTTATAAGTGACGATACTCTTTATTCATATAACTTCCAAGAAGGATTAAAAAAACTAATAACTTATAGTGAGCTATCATTTAATTCAAAAAATAGATTAGCAATTTATATGGAGTAATTACATACTCCTTTTTTCATATAATTAAAAAAAGGAGGTAAAAAATATAACATGGACATATATATTGTAGAAAAAGGAGATACTATAGAAAGTATAGGTAGAAAATATAATATTCCTGTAATTGAAATAATAAAAGCCAATAACTTAAAAGCTCCATACTTACTAAATGAAGGAGATAGTCTAACAATACCAACAGGACTATACAACATCTTTGACTATTATGTAGTAAAAAAAGGGGACAATCTTTATGAGATAGCACAAAAGAATAATATCTCTTTAGATCTATTACTCGGAGTAAATGGCCTAGATAAAGACGAATACATATATGAAGGTCAAACAATACTAATACCAAAGTCAGATGTTAAACTATATATAACTAAAACAGGAGACACAATAGAAAGTGTATCAGACTTTTTCAAAGCTCCAGGGGTAGACATAATTTATAGTAACAACAGTATCTATTTACTACCAGGACAATTAATTATTTACAGAAAATCTTGATTTTTTTATCTATTTATGATATAATTTAAACCACTAGAAAAATGGTACATTATTCTAGTTGACAAAAGTTACGAAGGTGGGGCTAAAAATCCACTAAAAAGCTAATTTGCGAAACTTTTAGTATTTGCTTCATACGCCCAGTTTGGGGTGATTACTAAAAGGTTAGAATTTATGGGCGCTCATAATGGCATATGATTCCGACCCATTCTTTCACTAAGACCTTCATTAAGGAGCAAAATCTATAATTAAATAATAATTATAAAAGCGTGACTTGAGTGGTTACAGGGGATTATAGATCAAATTATATTTTACTGGCCAATAAAATGTAATTATCGCTATATGAAACTGTAATTGCAAAAGAGTATTAGTAACCCAACTTGTCAGAGGGGAAAACCCCTAGAGTGATAATTTATAGGATTGCAGTGCGTACTAAGTGGCAATCAAGTCGTAGATATGGTAACATACTACTGTTTCTTTTAAAAGGGAACTGCTCTGCTGGTAACGGCAAAGTAAGAAATAGGGAAATCCAACTTGACCTAAGACGTAAAGTTAACTATAGATTGACCATTTTATAGGAAGATAGACCATTACTTGGTCTTTTTTCTTAGCCAAATTTATGATAAAATCATTTCAAGGAGGAATCTATGAAAATAAAACAGTTCAAAGAAAAATATACCAAAGAACCAAAAAAACAAGACAAAAAAAAGAGTCAAAAAGCAGACACAAAATGGCTTTTAACAATAACAATTATTTCTTTTATAATATCATTTTGTCTATCTTTAATAAGTGAGCTCATCATTCCAAACACCTTTATAGCAGTATCAATTTTTTTAGTGTTAATGTTTATTTTTATTGGAGTAATCTTTGATGCAATAGGGTTATCAGTTGCAACCGCAGATGATAAAATATTTCACTCAATGGCCACAAAAAAAGTAAATGGAGCAAAACAAGCTATAAAATTAATCAATCAAAAAGATAAAGTATCATCATTTTTAAATGATGTAATCGGAGACATATGTGGTGTTGTAAGTGGTAGCTGTGGTCTTGCTATTAGTCTTAAATTAGCAAATATAATAGAAATAAATCCAGTATTAGTAACAATAATAACAACAAGTATTATTTCAGCTTTAACAATAGGTGGAAAAGCTTTTGGTAAAACAATTGCTATAAATAACTGTAATGAAATACTATTTGAATTCTCTAAATTTTTAAGTATCTTTTCAAAAAAATAATAATTTAAAATAAGCAAAAAGTGTCTAGACATAGTCCGTTACCTAAAGTATAATGTTATTATAAAGGAGGAAAAGATATGGATTATACTTATTACGATGTAAGTACGACTACTACAGACAACCCATTTGCAGTTCTTGGTGCAGGTTTTTGGGTATCCTCACTAGCAGTAACAGTTTTCTTAATCATTGCAATCTGGATGATTTATAAGAAAGCTGGTCAACCAGGATGGGCCGCTATTATACCAATTTATAATATAGTAGTGATGTTAAGAGTAATCAAATTTGAATGGTGGCATATACTTATTATGATATTTGTGCCTTTTGCTTCATTAGTTTACTCAATCATAATACCAATTAAACTTGCTAAAGTATTCGGAAAAAGCACTGGTTTTGCAGTACTAGCAGTATTCTTACCAATAATTGCTTATCCAATATTAGCATTTGGACAAGCAACATATCAAGAATAACTAACTTTAGGAAAAACCTAGCTTTTTTCCTTTTTTTTTGCTATAATCATAAAGAAAAAAGAGGTGATATCATGACTTTACCAACAGTTTGTATTGTAGGAAGACCAAATGTCGGAAAATCTACACTTTTCAACAAATTAGTAGGAAAGAAAATATCAATTATTGAAGATACTCCTGGTGTAACTAGAGATAGAATATATGGAGAAGTAACTTATCAAGGTAAAAAGTTCAATCTCATTGATACCGGAGGATTAGACATATCAAAAGAACTATTTAACGATGAAATAAAAACTCAAGTAGAAATCGGAGTTTTAGAAGCTGACAAAATAATTTTTGTAGTAGATGCCAAAGAAGGATTAACCGCTAACGATTTAGAAGTTAAAGAACTACTTCAAAAATCTGGAAAAGACGTCGTTGTAGCAATCAATAAAGTAGATAACAAACAGGCAGAAAACAACATCTACGACTTCTATGAACTAGGGTTTAACACTTATATAGAAGTAAGTGGAGAACATAATCGTGGAATAGCAGATCTACTTGATGAAATAACCAAAGACTTTACAAAAGAAGGAAAAGAAAAAGATGAACTAACTAAAATATGCGTAATAGGAAGACCAAATGTCGGAAAAAGTAGTTTAGTAAATGCCCTTCTAAATGAAGAAAGAGTTATCGTAAGTGATGTTGCAGGAACAACAAGAGATTCAGTAGACATTCCATTTAAATATGATAAAGAAGACTATATTTTAATAGATACCGCAGGTATGAGAAAAAAAGGAAAAATCTTTGAAAAAATAGAAAAATATAGTTTTCTTCGTAGCATGCGTGCCATCGATAGAGCTGACATCTGCCTTCTTGTAATAAATAGAGAAGAAGGAATAATAGAACACGATAAACATATCGCAGGATATGCTCTTGAAAAAGGAAAAGGAATAGTAATTGTAGTCAATAAATGGGATATGGTACTAGAAAAAGATAAAGACATCAAAGAATTTACCAAAGAAATAAAAGAAGAATTTAAATTTATCTCTTATGCACCGATAGTATTTCTCTCAGCTTTAACCAAAAAAAGACTTCATACCTTAATGCCAGAAGTAAAAAAAGTAAGAGAAAACCAAAATAAAGAAATAAAAACAAGTGTTCTAAACAACGTAATAGCAGAAGCCTACAGCTTAAACCCTGCTCCAACTTATAAAGGTAAAAGACTAAAAATATATTTCGTATCTCAAACTGGAGTAAAACCTCCAAAATTCACCTTTAATGTTAATAACAAAGGACTTGTTCATTTCTCTTATGAAAGATACTTAGAAAACAAAATAAGAGAAAACTTTGACTTTACAGGAACACCAATAGAAATCAATTT
>CAYVXN010000022.1:0-2900 GCA_964455135.1 uncultured Mycoplasma sp. | reverse complement strand
TTTTTTTTGCAAAAAAGAACAAATGTTCGCGAACTATATTGATTAAAACTATTGTTCATGTTATAATGACTACAGGATGTGATAAAAATGTATGCGTACATAATAGGAAAAGTAAAAGATCAAACTTCAAATCAAATAATTTTAGAAACTAACAATATTGGTTATGAAATAAATGTGTCCAATCCTTATTCATTTGAAATTGAAAAAGAAGCAAAAGTATACTTATACGAACACATAAGAGAAGACGAACATACTTTATATGGATTTAAAAACATTGAGGAAAAAGAACTATTCCTAAAACTAATAAGTGTAAAAGGACTTGGCCCAAAAATGGCTCTTCCAATGTTTGCAACAGGAGGAGTAAATGGAATAATAGATGCAATCGAAAGAGAAAATATTTTATATTTAAAAAAATTCCCTAAAATAGGAGAAAAAGTAGCTAGACAAATAATCTTAGATTTAAAAGGAAAACTTGCAAAAGTTGACTTACAAGATCAAAATACCAAAGAAGAATTAATCGAAGTTTTAAAAGGTTTAGGATACAAAGAAAAAGATTTCAAAGGAATAATTCCTAAAATAGATGAAACAAAAAAAGTAGAAGAACAAGTAAAAGATGCTTTAAAACTACTTTTAAAATAGGAGTGATATTATGGCGAAAATGCATTTTAAATATGCCAGCATGAATTCAGGAAAAAGTACAGATTTAATAAGAACAGCCTACAATTATGAAGAAAATGGTTACAAAGTATTAATAATAAAATCAATAATAGATACTAAAACAAAAGATACTGTATCATCTAGGCTTGGAGTAGAAAAGAAAATAGATGTTTTACTATTATATTCTGACAATTTACTTGAAGTTCTAAAAGGAAAATTAAAAGGTATTTCTTGTATTTTAGTAGATGAAGCACAGTTTCTTTCAATAAAGCAAGTCGAAGACTTATTTTTGATTTCTAAAGCATGTAATATCCCAGTAATCTGTTATGGACTCAGAACAAATTTTAAAATGGAAAGCTTCGCAGGTAGTAAAAGATTACTTGAAATAGCAGATGTCCTTGAAGAGTTAACAACCCTTTGTGGATGCGGAGAAATTGCAAGATACGTAGGAAGAAAAGTTGGAGAAAATTTTGTTCTGGAAGGTGAAGAAATAGTAATAGATGGAACAGCAAATATTTGTTACGTTCCTTTATGTGGGAAATGTTACCTAACAAAAGTTAAAAAACAAAATTTAAACGAAATAGAAAATAAACTATTAGAAAGGTGATTGCATGGAAAAAGAAGAAAAATTAGAAATAGCAATAAGACCAGCCCTAATTGAAGAATATATTGGTCAAAAAGAAGTAAAAGACAACATGAAAGTTTTCATAGAGGCTGCTAAAATAAGAGGAGAAAGCTTAGATCATGTTCTTTTATATGGCCCACCAGGACTTGGTAAAACAACAATGGCATATATTATAGCAAACGAACTTGAAGTAAATATCAAAACTGCAAGTGGTCCATCAATAGAAAAACCAGGTGATTTAGCAGCAGTCCTTTCATCACTAGAGCCTGGAGATGTTCTATTTATTGATGAAATTCATCGTATGCCAAGATTTATCGAAGAAATCCTTTATCCTGCCATGGAAGATTTTACTCTAGATATAATAATTGGAAGTGAAGGTTCAACTAGAAATATAAAAATAGATTTGCCTCCATTTACTTTAGTCGGAGCAACCACAAAAGCAGGAGACTTAACATCACCTTTAAGAGATAGATTTGGAATAGTAAATAAACTTCAGTATTATACCGAAGAAGAATTAACAAAAATTATAAAAAGAACAAGTAAAGTTTTAGAAGCAGAAATCGAAGAAGAAGCAGCTAAAGAACTAGCAAGTAGAAGCAGAGGTACCCCTAGAATAGCTAACAAACTCTTTAGAAGAGTAAGAGACTTTGCCCTAGTTGAAGGAAAAGGAACTATTGACCTTGAAGTAACAAAAAAAGCTTTAGATAGATTAAAAATAGATAGAATAGGACTAGATGAAACTGATAAAGAATTATTGCTTGCAATTATTGAAAAATTCTCAGGTGGCCCTGTAGGAATAGATTCCCTAGCAACAGCAGTCGGAGAAGAAACATCAACAATTGAAGATATGTATGAACCTTACCTAATTCAAATAGGAATGCTTAAAAGAACTTCAAGAGGAAGAATAGCAACTCCAAAAGCTTACGAATACTTTAAAAAAAGTCATCAAGATAATTTGCTTTAAAAAGGAAATAATATGAATATAAAAATAAATAATAAAATCTACAACGTAGAAATAATATATAAAAACAATAAAAACATGTATCTTAGAATAAAAGATGACTTAAAAATAGTAGTAACCGCACCCTTAAAAATAAGCGAAAAGAAAATACAAAAATTTGTTGAAAGTAACATAGATTATATCTCAAAAGTAATTATCCAAAAAGAAGAAGTCTTAGCAAAAAAACAGGACAAATTTCAGTATCTAGGAAAGCTTTATGATATTTGCTACATAAATGAAAGAAAAATCTTTCTTGGAGAAGAAAAAGCCTTAATAGGAAAAAACGTAAATATTGATAATTGGTACAAAAAAAACGCTATAGAAGTATTCGAAAACTATTACAATTCTTGTTTTCAAAATTTTAAGGAAGCAAAATATAAACCACTTCTAAAAATAAGAAAAATGAAAGGTAAATGGGGAGTATGTAATATAACGAACAAAACCATAACCTTAAATTTAGAACTAATAAAACTAAATCCAAAATATCTAATCTACGTTATTTATCATGAATTATGTCACTTAAAACATCCAAATCATTCCAAAGATTTTTGGGCTTTAGTAGAAAAATATGTTCCAAATTATAAACAAATAAAAAAAGAAATGAAAAATGTATAAGGA
>CAYVXN010000021.1:10152-13191 GCA_964455135.1 uncultured Mycoplasma sp. | reverse complement strand
ATCGCCCACCATTTTTAATGCCGAAATAGCTCAATTGGTAGAGCAACTGACTTGTAATCAGTAGGTTGTGGGTTCAAGTCCTATTTTCGGCACCATATGGAGCGGTAGCGAAGTGGTCAAACGCGGCAGACTGTAAATCTGTTCCTTCGGGTTCGATGGTTCAAATCCATCTCGCTCCACCACGAATTGCCTCGTAGCCAAGTGGTAAGGCATCAGACTTTGACTCTGACATGCGCTAGTTCGAATCTAGCCGAGGCAGCCATTATTTTTTGTCCCGCTAGCTCAGTAGGTAGAGCATTTGACTTTTAATCAAAGGGTCAGGCGTTCGAGTCGCCTGCGGGACACCATTTTTTATTGCCTGAGTGGCGAAATAGGTAGACGCACAGGACTTAAAATCCTGCGAGGATCAAACCTCGTGCCGGTTCAAGTCCGGCCTTAGGCACCACTTTTATTAAATTTTCCAATTTTGCGAAAATATTATTTTATAAATATTATACGGAGGAATACCCAAGTCTGGCTGAAGGGACCGGTCTTGAAAACCGGGAGGTCGTGTGAGCGGCGCAGGGGTTCGAATCCCTTTTCCTCCGCCACAAAAAATTTTTATCGCGGAGTGGAGCAGTCTGGTCAGCTCGTCGGGCTCATAACCCGAAGGTCGTAGGTTCAAATCCTATCTCCGCAACCATGGTTCCGTGGTGTAGTGGTTATCACGCCTGCCTGTCACGCAGGAGATCGCGGGTTCAAGTCCCGTCGGAACCGCCAATTTTTTTTAAGGCTTCATAGCTCAGTCGGTAGAGCACAGGACTGAAAATCCTGGTGTCGTTGGTTCGATTCCAACTGGAGCCACCATAGAAGCGAAAATACCCTTATTTTATAGGGTTTTTATTTTGCTTATTAATATTTAATAATTTAATAATTTTTTTATTTACATAAATATCAAAAATCAAACCCTTATTTCTTAAAAAAACTCTGTCAGCATACTGGGATATTAGCGCAAAAGCACAAAAAAATTATTCTTCAGCATAATTTGACAAATTTTTCATAAATCTTATGTTATATTTTTAATGCAGTCCAAAGTAAAAAGAAAGTGAGGTAAAAAAATGATAAAAAAAGTAAAGTGGTTTAATGATGCAAAGGGTTATGGTTTCTTAGACAATGGAGAAATGGAGGATATATTTGTACATTATTCTGCTATAAATAGAGAAGGATATAAAACTCTTTCTCAAGATCAATTAGTGGAATTTGATCTCATTGAAACCAGTAAAGGTTTCCAAGCTAAAAATGTAACTTTAAAAGAAAAACAACATATTTAAGTGTAAAGGTTAACATTTTTGTTGTCCTTTTTTTATGACCAACTCATATAATGTGATAAAATAATATTAGGTGAAGATATCATGATGCTTATATTATTACTTATATCAATAATACCAGTTGTTTTATTAGGATTATATATTTACAAAAAAGATAGTGTTAAAGAACCAAAATCACTTCTTTTAGGACTTTTTTCTTCAGGCTTTTTAGCATCTTTTTTAGTGATAATTATAAATGTTTTAATGACTCTTTTAATTCCTGAATTTTATATTTCAGATAATTATAGTAAATTTAATTTTATCGAGTTATTTTTTCTTATTTTCATTGAAATAGCCGTAGTTGAAGAATTTTGCAAATGGATAATGATTAGATTTATAGGCTACAATCACAAAGATTTTGATCAGCTTTACGACATAATCGTTTATTCCACCTTTGTAGCCTTAGGGTTTGCTGCAATAGAAAACATTTTTTATGTTGTTGAAGGTGGATTTACTTTAGGAATTTATAGAGCAATTTTTTCTGTGCCAGGGCATGTAGCATTTGGAATATTCATGGGATATTATTTAGGACTTGCAAAAATGTGGGAGAAGAAAAATAAAACAAAACATAATATTTATATGATTTTAAGTATTTTTGTCCCTGCCATTCTTCATACTATTTATAACTTTTGTTTAATGATTGAAACTCTTTGGTTTTTAATAATCTTTATTGGTTTCATTATAATTTTATATGTAAGTGCCGCAAAAGAAGTAGATAAAGTATCTAAAATAGATAAGTTTTAAAATTGTTAAATGTATAATATATTTAATAAAATAAATTGAATTATTGTTTTTTGATAATTCTTTTTTGTTTGTAATAGGAAAGTCATGCTTAAAATTTTACTCCTAACAAAAAAAGCAAACAAATGTTTGTCAAACTATTGCTTTATCTATTTTTGCTTGATATAATGATATTACAAAATAGTTTGGGGGGATACAAACATGTATAAGGCTTATAAGTTTAGAATTTATCCAAATGAAACACAAAAAATATTTTTACATAAAAGCTTCGGATGTGTAAGATTTATATATAATTATTATTTATCAAAAATAAAAGAAAAAGGATTTATTAGTGCTTATGATTGTATAAAAGATTATACCAATAATTTGCAAGATGAGTATCCATTTTTAAAAGAAGTTGATAGCACTATTTTGCGAAAAGAATTATTTCATCTAGAAGATAATCTAAAAAAGTATTATGATAATAAAAGTTTTGGATTTCCTAAATTTAAAAGTAAGTATAGTAAAAATAGTTATACAACAAGTGCAGTATATCAAACATATAAAAACAAAAGATATTGTAATATAGAACTAGATTTAATAAAAAAAGAAATAAAACTACCAAAACTTAAAAAAATAAAAATTAGAGGATATAGAAATTTAACTAAAATAAATGGAAAGATAGTAAATGCGAGTATATCAAAAGAAGCAAATGGTAAATATTATGTATCTGTTTTGTATAAAATAGAAGAATGTAAAAATAATAAAATCCCAGATTCAATTGTAGGAATAGATATAGGAATAAAAAGCCTAGTTACACTATCTGATGGCACAAAAATCGAAAACAATAGATACATAAAAAAGTATGAAAAAAGGATACAAAAAATGCAAAAAGAATTATCAAGAAAGGAAAAGGGGAGTAAAAATTATTATAAATGTAAAAAGAAAATAAATGTGTTATATACTAAACTAA
>CAYVXN010000021.1:0-10052 GCA_964455135.1 uncultured Mycoplasma sp. | reverse complement strand
AGTAAAAATTATTATAAATGTAAAAAGAAAATAAATGTGTTATATACTAAACTAAAAAATGCCAGAAAATATTATCTTCATAAAGTAACAAAAGAAATAACAGATAGACATGATATTATAATAAGCGAAACATTGAAAACAAAGCAAATGATAGAAAGAAAAAAACTATCAAAAGAAATAACAGATGCATCATTTTTTGAAATAATAAGGCCTAAAAACAACAAAAGTGAGGAAAAAGGAAAAAAATTTTATCAAATAAATGAGTATTATGCCTCATCTCAAATTTGTAGTAGATGTGAAAATAAAGATAAAAAGTATAAAAATTTAAAAGAAAGGGAATATAGATGTAATGTTTGTAATAATAAGGAAGATAGAGATGTGAACGCAAGTATAAATATCATGTTTGAAAGATTGAAATTATATATAAAAGAAGCATTTAGTATAGTATAGTATAGAAGAAAACTTAAATAAAAAAAGGAAAGAACAATTTCCTTTAGAAAAAAGTAAGTACGGTAGCGACTATCGGAATTTAGGCCTGCCCTTAATAGAAAGATAATTTCTATTTAAGTCAGGAAACCATTACTGTGAGGTAATGTAATCATAATTAATGTAATTAATTGTGACTTTGTTCGTTGTAATAGAATGACTTTTGTTTTATAATTAAAATGGTGATATAAATGAAAAAAGTAATATTAATAGACGGAAATAATCTTCTTTTTAGAAGTTACTATGCAACGGCCTATAAAGGTTCAATTCTTCGTAATTCAAAAGGATTTCCAACAAATGCTCTTTTTGGATTTATAAATATGCTTAACAAAATAATTTCTGAAGAAAATCCGTCATATATGATGATTGCATTTGATAAAGGTAAAACATTTCGTCATGAAAAATATAAAGAATATAAAGATGGAAGAAAAGAAACTCCGGACGAATTAAAGAAACAATTTCCAGTTGCTAAAGAAATTGCCAAAGCAATGGGAATTCCTTGTTTTGAAATTGATGGATATGAAGCGGATGATATAATTGGCACTTTTGCTAAGGAAGTTGATTTAAATGATAATTTCATTGCAACAATCATTAGTAGTGATAAAGATTTATTACAGCTAATATCAGATGATGTTGAAGTAAAACTTTTAAAAAGCAATGACTACATCAGAATGAATAAAAATACTTTTATTGAAACATATGGCTTTACTCCAGAAAAAATAACTGATTTAAAAGGAATAATGGGAGATGCAAGTGATAATATTCCAGGTGTTAAAGGAATTGGAGAAAAAGGTGCTATCTCTCTAATACAAAAATATGGAAAAATAGAAAATATTTATAATAATATCGAAGAAATAAAAGGAAAAACAAAAGAAAAATTATTAAATGACAAAGAAAACGCTTTCTTTTCTAAAGAACTTGCAACAATATATAAAGATGTTCCTATTGATAAAGACTTAACTAAAATAAAATACAATGGAATAACTCCAAAACTAATTCCACTTTTAAAAGAATATGAATTCTTTTCTCTCATAAAAAAACTAAATATTAAAGAGGAAGAAGAACAAAAACAAGAATATGAAATAAAAGATAGTATTCATATTTCTAAAGATAGTGCTATTTATATCGAAACAATTGGAAGTTATCACGATAATAAAATACTTGGAATTACCATAACTAATGAAGATGGAAATTATTTTATAGAAAGTAAAAATATAATTAATATTACTTTTTCTTCTGATATTGTTCTTTACACTTATGACTTAAAAAAACTTTATATTCTTTTTAAATATAATAAAGTAGAAATCAAAAATAAAATATATGATTTAATGATCGAATCCTATATTTTAAATTATCATATAAAAGAAGATATTTCATATCTTATGAATATATGTGGTTATAATGGTATATCATGTGAAGAAATGTTAAAGAAGAAAAACAAATTGATTAAAGAAGATTTTATCTATAATATGATTAAAAAATCTAGTTTTATTTATCAAAACAGGATAAAATTTTATGAAGAATTAAAAAATGAAGGCTATTTATCTTTATACGAAAAAATAGATCTTCCTCTTACTTATGTTTTAATAGATATGGAATATACTGGTGTCAATGTTGATAAGGATTATTTGCTTTCTATGAAGAAAGAAGTATATGAAAAAATAAAAGAACTAGAAGACTCTATATATACCCTCGCAGGTACTAAAGACTTTAATATTCAAAGTCCTAAACAACTTGGAATAGTTTTATTTGAAAAGCTTGGAATTCCATATCCAAAAAAGATAAAAAGCAACAAGAGTTATTCTACAAGCGTTGATATTTTAAATAAGCTTACAGAGTATGAAATAGTAAGAAAAATTCTTGATTATAGAACTTATACTAAACTTTATTCTAATTATATAGTAGGGTTAATAGAGTATATAAAAGAAGATGGAAAGATTCATACAATTTTTACTCAAACACTTACTAGAACAGGAAGACTTTCCTCTACTAGTCCTAATCTTCAAAATATTCCTGCAAGAGAAGAATATGGAAAACTAATAAGAAAAGCATTTGTTCCTAGTGGTGACGGATTAATCATTTCAAGTGATTATTCTCAAATTGAGCTTAGAGTTTTTGCCCACATGTCAAAAGCAAGTAACTTAATCGAGGCATTTAATAATAATTTAGATATTCATACAAAAACAGCGATGGATATTTACGGAGTAAAAAAAGAAGATGTAACAGGCAGTATGAGAAGGAATGCTAAAGCTGTTAATTTTGGAATTCTTTATGGAATAAGTAGTTTTGGGCTTTCAGAAGATTTAGGAATTAATGTCAAAGATGCTAAAGTGTTTATTGACAATTATTTAAAAACTTATCCTGGAATTAAAGATTACATGAATAGCTTAATAAAATCTGCTCACGATAATGGATATGTTGAAACTATCTTTGGTAGAAAAAGAATAATTGATGAGTTAGAAAATAAAAATTATATGGTAAGAACCCAAGGTGAAAGAATGGCTCTTAATACTCCAATTCAAGGAACAAGCGCGGATATTTTAAAAATAGCTATGATTGAAATTTATAATGAATTAAGTAAAAGGAATTTAAAAGCAAAAATGATTATTCAAGTACACGATGAACTTCTAATAGATTGTCCTAAAAATGAAAAAGATGAAGTTATATCAATAATTAAAGATAAAATGGAAAACGCTTATAAACTTTCAGTTCCATTAAAAGTGGATATAGAATGTGGAAAAAATTGGTATGAAGCAAAGTGAAAGGAGAATAAATCATGAATAAAATAACTCAAAGTTTTGTTGTTAGTATATTTGTTAATATTTTTATAATTGTAATGGAAATAACAGCAGGAATAATAGGAAATTCAGTTTCTTTAGTAGCATCAGGAATTCACGCTATATCTGATTTACTTACTGATTTCTTTTCCTTAATTGGTGAAAAACTTTCTAAAAAGCCTGCTAATAAAGATCATCCATTTGGTTTTGGAAAGCTTGAAAATATTTTTAGCATGGGAATAGGACTTTTCATTATAGGTATAGGGTTAGTTATGCTAAAAAATATATTTAATGAACAAAATTATATTCCTTCAATATGGCTTTTACTAGTAATATTTATTTCTATGACTATTAGATATATTTGTTCTAACTATTTAATGCATAGTGGTCTTAAATATAATTCTATTCTTCTTATTGATAATGCTAAAGAAGGAAAAATGGATGTATTATCATCATTTTTCTTATTATTCGTCATAGTTTTATCACAATTTTCTGACCAAGTTATATGGTTTAAATATATAGATTTAGTCGGAGGAGTTTTAATAAGTGTAATTACAATTTATGTTGGATTAAATATAATGCATAAAGAAGTTAGTGATTTAATAGGAAAACAAGAAAAAAATGAAAGTTTAGTTAGAAGTATAAAAAAATATATTTCCAAAAATGAACAAATAATAAGAATAGAAAATTTGAATTTAGTAAAATTTGGGCATACTTATTTAGTAATTTTTGCAATATATTTTAAAGATAACATTTCTTTAAGTGAAGCCGATCAGATTCGCAATAATTTAGAAATAGAAATAAAAGAAAAGTATAGTTTAGTTAATAAAATAATCTTAAAAATGCATTTCAAAGGAGAAAGTAAAAATGCCGGAACTACCAGAAGTAGAAACAGTAAGAAAAGCTCTCTTACTTAAACTAAAACATAAAAAAATAAATAATTTAACTGTACTTCATAGTAATGTTTTTCAAAATCAAGATATAGCAAATATTACAGAAAAAATCAAAGGACAATCAATCCAAGATATAAAAAGAAGAGGAAAATGGCTTGTATTTGATTTAGATAACTATTATTTACTTAGTCATTTAAGAATGGAAGGAAAATATCTATATCGTGACATTGGAGAAAAATTTGAAAAACATGAATTAGTTATATTTAATATAAATAATGAATTTGAACTTCGTTACAAAGATGTTAGAAAATTTGGAAAAATGTATTTAGTAGAAAAAGATAAATTAGAAGAAAGTCCACTTTCTAAATTAGGACTTGAACCTTGGGATGAAAAATTAACAACAGAGTATTTAAAAGAATCTTATAAAAACAAGAAACTTCCAATTAAAACACTTCTTTTAGATCAATCAATAATTGTAGGAATAGGTAATATTTATGCTGATGAAATACTTTTTTTAAGTAAAATTAATCCCTATAAAAAAGCTTCTCTTTTAAATGATAAAGAATTAGATAGTATAATCAAATACACAAGATTAGTCTTAGAAAAAGCAATAAAAGAAGGTGGTACTACTATCAGAAGTTATACTTCAGAAGAAGGAGTTACTGGTCTTTTTCAAAATAGTTTAAATGTTCATAAGCAAGAAGGAAAAAAATGTCCAAACTGTGAAAACATAATCATAAGAGAGAAAATAAATGGAAGAAGTACTTATTATTGTAAAAATTGTCAAAAATAAAAGTAATATGTTTTAATAATAATATTTCTTTTATTTTGTAATAAAATTTAGTATGAAAAAAGTTATTCAAATGATTATTATAAGTTTATTTACAATTTTTAGTTTTTATTATACTGATAAAATAATAGAATTTTCTAAAAAACAAGATCCGATTATGACAAAAATAATTAATTCTAAAGAAACAAAAGAAATAGAACCAGTAAATGCAGTAATATCCGAAAATACAATTTTAGTCGGAGAAAGTGGATTAAAAATAGATATAAATAATAGTTATGAACAAATGAAAAAAATAAATGAATTTAATGAAAATTTGTTAGAATATATTTCTATAAAACCTAGTATTACTAAAAAAGATAATTATGACAAATTAATTATTGGTTCCAATACTAAAGAAAAGAAAATAAGTTTTGTATTTAAAATGGACTTACTTGATAAACTAGATCAAATATCTTACATATTAAAAACTAATAATATTTCTGCTACTTTTTTTATAGATGGAAAAGTTTTAGAAGATAATTTAATTAAAATAAAAAGTGTTTTTAAAGATAAACTTAAACTTGGATTGTTTGGTTATAATAACAATTACAATAGTTCTAGTTTAAGATATAGCCAAGGTTTAATAAATAATAATGCATCTTACAGTCATTATTGTTTATATAAAAATGAAGAGTTTTTAAAATCTTGTATAAGTAATAGAATAAATACTATAAAGCCTGTACTTATAGAAAAAAATATTTATAATTATTTAAAAGAAAATAATAAAGATGGCTTGATTTATCAAATTGATTTAACTAGTTCTAACATAAAAGAACTTAATAGTGCAATTATTTATTTAAAACAAAAGGGGTATGAAATAATATCTTTAGATGATCTTCTTAAAGAATAACCATAAACAATATATTGCAAATAAAAGTACGATTTGCTATAATTAAGCAAAGGAGTTGATAAAAATGAGTAAATTTTGTTCTAATTGTGGTACAGAAATAAAAAAAGGCGCTTCATTTTGTAGTAAATGCGGAAAAGAAATAAATACCAAAGAAACTATAGAGGGTGAAGTTGTTAATGAAAATAATGCTAATAGTCAACCAAAATCAAAAATAGCAGCAGGACTTTTAGGAATTTTCTTAGGATGTTTTGGAGTTCATAATTTTTATTTAGGTTTTACTGGTAAAGCAATTGCACAACTTTTAATAACAGTTTTATCTTGTGGAATTTTATCTTTTGCATCAGCAATTTGGGGACTAATCGAAGGAATACTAATTTTAACAGGATCTATTAATGTAGATGCTGAAGGAAAAGCTTTGGTTGACTAATAGATACAAATTTATTTTATTTATATTTGGAGTACTACTTGTATTTGGAATACTAGTAGTATTTGTTTTTGATATAAACTGTTTATTTAAAACTATTTTTAATATTCCTTGCCCAGGATGTGGACTCACCAGAGGTTTTAGAGCACTTTTTAAAGGAAATTTTATCGAAGCTTTTAATTATAATATACTAACAATACCTATATTCATATTTTTAATTATCTGCACGTTTTTATTTGTTTTTGACTTAATAAAAAAGACAAATTTTTTAGAAAAATATTTATCTTTTTTTACTAAATATTATTTTATAATTATTTTTTTAATAACAATAAGCTTTATTGTAAACATAATAAAAGGAGTTTGAAAAATAACTCCTTTTTAATTTAAATAACTTTTATATTCATCGAAAAGCATCAAAATTTTATAATAATTATCATCACTAATATTATTCTTTAACATTTTTATATAATAAATAGGATTATCAAAAAAGACTTTATAATATGTTTTTATATGTTTAAAAACAATATCAATTTCCTCATCAGTCGCACTTATTCCATTTTTTTTAATGAAATTATATATATCATCTTTTGTCATATTTTTAGCATAATTAATAAAAAGTAATCTTTGCATTTTATTCACCTATAAAATTATATGTAAGTTTTTCTAAAAATGAAACAAAATAATAATATGAAACGAAAAAAGAAACTCTTAAAAACAAAATATTTAAAAGAAGAAGATAGACGTATGACAATCATTTTAGTTGTTGCCATAACTTTTTTTGTGTGTATAATACTAAGAATTTTGTATTTAAACATATTTATGTCTAGCTTTTACAATATGAAACTTTCAAAGAGTACTGAAAACTACATCTATGGAGAAAGTGCCCCAAGAGGTAGAATATTAGATAGAAATGGTAAAGTTTTAGTAGGAAATAAAACTGTAAAAAGTATTTATTATAAAAAATCTGAAAATGTTACTACTAAAGATGAAATAGAAATAGCTTATAAAATAAGTAAAATACTAAAACTTAATTATGATAATATCTTAGAAAGAAATTTAAAAGAGTTTTATATTTTAATAAACGAAGAAGAAACAGATAATTTAATAACAAAAGAAGAATATCAAAAACTTGAAAATAGAAAACTTACTGAAAATCAAATTTATGAACTTAAAATATCTAGAATAAAAAAACAAGATTTAAATAAAATGAAAAAGTATGATAAAAGAGCAGCTTATGTTTATTATCTTATGAATAAAGGCTATTCTTATGAAGAAAAAGAAATAAAACTAGGAAATGTTACAGATAAGGAATATGCTTATTTTTCTGAAAATAGTAAAAATTTAAAAGGATTTAATACAAAACTTGAGTGGGAAAGAGTTTATCCCTATGGTAGCACTCTTGAAGTAATTTTAGGAAGTGTGTCTAGTAAAAAAAATGGAATTCCCAAAGAAGAAGCAAATGAATATTTAGAAAAAGGTTATACTTTAAGTGATAGAGTAGGAATTTCTGGACTTGAAAAGTATTATGAAGATATTTTAAAAGGAGAAAAAGCGGTTTATAAATTAAATGATGATAATAGTTTAACCCTAATAAAAGAAGGAAAAAAAGGTACTGATATCATGCTTTCTATCGATATAGAACTTCAAAGAAAAATAGATAAAATGCTAGAAAAAGAAATAATTAAAGCAAAAAGTGAAGCAAATACTCAGTATTTCAATCGGAGTTACGTAGTAATTCAAAATCCAAACACTGGAGAAATTCTTTCAATGTCAGGAAAAAAAGTAGTAGAAAAAAATGGAAAATATAAAGCATACGATAATAGTGAAGGAGCTTTTTTATCTACCATTACACCAGGATCCGTTGTAAAAGGTGCAAGCATCATGGTAGGATACACAACCGGTGCAATAGATATAGGTACTTACATGATAGATTCTTGCATAGGATTATATAACTTACCAGAAAAATGTTCTTGGAAAACTCTAGGATACATAAATGATATAGATGCTCTTGCGTATTCTTCCAATGTTTATCAATATAAAATAGCCATGAAAGTCGGAGGATTTAACTATTCTTATGGAAAAGAATTAAAAATAGATGAAAAAGCTTTTGATATCTATAGAAATATGTTTTATAGATTTGGTCTTGGAGTTAAAACTGGTATAGATTATCCTAAAGAAGAAGATGGCTATAAAAGTGAATCAAGAGCAGGAGATCTTTTAATAAATTATGCAATTGGACAGTACGATACTTACACAACACTGCAATTATCTCAGTATATTTCAACTATTGCAAATGGTGGAACAAGATATAAAACAAGATTTTTAAAAGCAGTTTTAGATGATAATGGTAAAGTTCTTTATAAAGTAAAACCAACTGCTCTAAACACTTTAGGGGTAAAACAAAAATATATAAATAGAGTAAGAAAAGGTTTAAAAGCAGTAACAACTTATGGAACAGGAGTAGGATATATGGATTCTGTTCCATCCCCATCAGGAAAAACCGGAACAAGTGAGTCATTCATAGATTTAGATAATGATGGAGTAATAGATGCAGAAAGTATCACCAATAATTTTGTTGGATATGCCCCAAGTAATAAACCAGTAATGTCTATATCAGCATCTTTTCCTGATATTCAAAATCCCAAAACAGGCAAGTATAAAAGCTATGTAAATCAGATTGTAGTATCTAAAGCAACTAAGATTTTTTTCAGTTTATATGATAAAAATGGCAAAAACATAAAGAAAAACTAAAAAACCTTTTGCATTTTACAAAAACTTTGGTATAATACTTATGGAAATGAGGAGGGATTAGAATGGCAAAATTAGGAAATAGACAATATAAAACACTTACTTGTACAGTTTGTAAGTCTTATAGTTATCGTACTGATAAAAATGTAAAAAATACCCCAGAACGTTTAGAACTAAATAAATACTGTCCTAAATGTAAAAAACATACAACTTTTAAAGAAGAAAAATAATAAGTAGGTGAAGTTATGATAAACGTTAATGATTTTAAAAATGGAATGACAATAAAAGTAGAAGGAAATATCTATACAATAATAGAATTCCAACATGTTAAACCAGGTAAAGGCGCAGCATTTGTAAGAACAAAACTTAAAAATTTAAGAACAGGTTCAACTATTGAATATACATTTAATTCAGGTGTAAAATGTGAAACTGCTAGAATAGAAAGAAAACCAATGCAATATTTATACAACAGTGGCGATGAATACACTTTTATGAATATGAATGATTATTCACAAGTAGAAATTTCTAAAGATGTAATCGGAGACGATGTAAAATATTTAAAAGAAAACCAAGATTTAGATATAACATTCTATGAAGGAGAAGTTTTAGGATTATCTCTTCCAGATAAAATAGAACTTGAAGTAATAGAAACAGAACCAGCAGTAAAAGGAAATACTACTTCAAGTGCCTATAAAGACGCAACTTTAGAAACAGGATATCAAATAAAAGTTCCTTTATTTATAGAACAAGGAGAAAAAGTAATAATCTCTACAAAAGATGGAAAATATGTTTCAAGGGCTTAAAGCTCTTTTTTCGTATTATTAGAAAACAAAAACAAGAATTTTGACAAAAACGTATGAATATGTTATCATGAATATGTCAAGGAAACTTGCATAAAATAAAAAAGAGGAACATTTGGCTAGCAAGTGAATGTCACCTCTAAAAAAATTAGGATTGACACTCTATCAGTGCTGAAAGCTGAGAGTGTCTATTTTTTTATTGCTAACACCAGTAAGGTAGAAAGTAACAAAATGATAGCAATGAG
>CAYVXN010000020.1:0-13224 GCA_964455135.1 uncultured Mycoplasma sp. | reverse complement strand
AATTAATTAGATTATGTTCTTTTTATTTTCTAAACAAAAAGAATAGACAAACATCTGTTCGTATGCTATCATATAACTATAGCAAAATTTACCATAATAAAAAAACAAAAAATATGCTATAATATGAACCTAGAAATTGTATTACTAAAAAAGAAAGGGTGTAGTATCATGGAAAAAATAGTAATAAAAGGAGCAAGAGAAAATAATTTAAAAAACGTTTCTCTAGAACTTCCTAAAAATAAATTTATCGTAATGACCGGAGTTTCAGGAAGTGGAAAATCATCACTTGCTTTTGATACCATTTACAAAGAAGGGGAAAGACGTTATCTAGAAAGCTTATCAGCCTACGCTCGTCAATTCCTTGGAGGAGCAGAAAAACCAGATGTAGACTCAATCGAAGGGTTATCTCCAGCAATTTCAATAGATCAAAAAACAACAAATAAAAATCCTCGTTCAACCGTAGGAACAGTAACAGAAATATATGATCACTTAAGGCTTCTATTCTCTAAAGTTGGTACTCCATACTGCTCAGAGCACAAAATACCAATTAAAAGTCAAAGTATAGAAGAAATGACTAATAAAATACTAGAGTTAGAAGAAAAAACAAAACTAATAATAACAGCACCAATAATCGAAGGAAAAAAAGGAACCTACAAAGACCTTCTTGAAGATCTAAGAAAAAGTGGATACGTTAGAGTAAACATAGATAACAAACAATATGATTTAAGTGAAGACATAGAACTAGAAAAAAACAAAAAACATAATATCGAAGTAGTAATAGATAGACTAATTCTAAAAGAAGGAATAAAATCAAGACTTTATGAATCACTAGAAACTGCAGCAAAACTTTCTAAAGGAAAAGTATACGTAGAAATACCAGGCAAAGAAAAAATAGTATTTTCCGAAAACTTCTCTTGCCCACATTGCAACTTTTCCTTAAACGAATTAGAACCACGTACCTTCAGTTTTAACGCTCCATATGGAGCCTGTCCAGATTGTAAAGGACTTGGAGTAAAACTGGTAATGGATCCAGATTTAGTAATTCCAGATAAAAATAAAACCATAAAAGAAGGCGGAATTGAACCGTTCGGCGACGATATAGAAAATATAAATTTCTTAAAATTACAAAACTTCTGTGATCACTACAACATTGATTTAAATAAAAAAATAAAAGACTTTACCAAAAAAGAACTAGACATGATCCTATATGGTACAAATGATTTAATTCATTTTCATTACAGAAGCAAAAATGGTCATCTATCAGATAACTATGGAACATTTGAAGGAATAATAACAAACCTAGAAAGAAGATACATGGAAACAAGTAGCACTTGGATCAGAGAATGGCTAGAAAAATACATGGTAGAATTAATGTGTCCAACCTGTAAAGGAGCAAGACTAAAAAAAGAAATACTATCAGTATTAATAAATGGAAAAAATATTTACGAAGTAACAGAGTTAAGTGTAAAACAACTGTATGATTTCATGAACAACTTAAAATTAACTGAAGAACAAGAACAAATAGCTAAATTAATAGTTAATGAAATAAAAGATAGATTAAGTTTTCTAATAAATGTAGGTTTAGATTACCTAACCTTAAGTAGAAACGCAGGAACCTTATCTGGAGGCGAGGCTCAAAGAATAAGACTAGCAACCCAAGTAGGAACAAGATTAACCGGAGTTCTTTACGTACTAGATGAACCAAGTATTGGGCTTCACCAAAGGGATAACGATAGATTAATTGACACCATGCTTAGTATGCGAGATTTAGGTAATACCCTAATAGTAGTAGAACACGATACCGATACCATGAAAAAATGTGACTTTCTAGTAGATGTAGGACCTTTCGCCGGAGATAAAGGTGGACAAATAGTGTCAATGGGAACGCCAGAAGAAGTTGCAAACGACGAAAATAGTCTTACCGGAAGATATTTAAGTGGCAAAGAATGTATTGAGGTTCCTAAAAAGCGAAGAAAAGGAACAGGAAAATTCTTGGAACTCAAAGGAGCCAAGGAAAATAACTTAAAAAATATTAATGTCAAGTTTCCACTTGGAACATTTACCTGTGTAACCGGAGTATCTGGAAGTGGAAAAAGTACCCTAATCAATCAAATACTAACAAGAATTTTATACAATCATGTATACAATTCAAAAGAAAAACCTGGGGCATATAAACAAATAAAAGGATTAGAATACATTGATAAAATAGTTCACATTTCTCAAAATCCAATAGGAAGAACACCAAGATCAAATCCTGCAACTTACACCGGAGTATTTGATGACATAAGAGAACTCTTTGCAACCACTAAAGAAGCAAAAATGTTAGGATACGATAAAAGTAGATTCTCATTCAACGTCAAAGGTGGAAGATGCGAAGCCTGTCGTGGTGATGGAGTTAAAAAAATAGAAATGCATTTCTTACCAGATGTTTACGTTCCATGTGAAGTATGTCACGGAGCAAGATACAACACAGAAAGCCTAAAAATAAAATTCAAAGATAAAAATATCTACGAAGTACTAGACATGAGAGTAACCGAAGCTTTAGCATTTTTTGAAAACGTACCAAAAATTAAAAGAAAACTAAAAGTACTTGAAGACGTAGGACTAGGTTACATAAAATTAGGACAACCTGCACCAACTCTTTCTGGAGGAGAAGCATCACGTGTAAAACTAGCCAAAGAACTTCAAAAAAAACCAACTGGAAAAACCATATTTGTCATGGATGAACCAACTACTGGGCTTCATCAACACGATATCAAAAAATTACTTGCCATAATTAACAAAATTGTTGACAACAATGACAGTGTAATCGTAATTGAACACAACTTAGACATGATAAAAACAGCAGATTACATCATCGATCTAGGGCCAGAAGGCGGAGATAAAGGTGGACAAATAATAGCAAAAGGAACACCAGAAGAAATAATTAAAGTAAAAGAATCTCATACAGGAAGATATTTAAAAAAATTATTGGAACATAAATCTTAAAGTATATCAAAAAACATCAGTTATCGACCAATTATAAAACTTTTTAGTATAAAAGTAGTCGATAACTTTTTTTTTTAAGTATTGGTTATTAACCTATTTAAAAAGGTTAATAATTTTTTTAATAGCTACAACAAATCCAAAAAATTAATTGCTTAAAAATATTCATGTTTTAAATTATACATGATATAATATAAAATAGATAAAGGAGGAATAACATGAACCCAATACTAATAGAAATTGGACCAATCTCAATTTATTGGTACTCACTCACAATGTTATTTGCCATTTTAGTAGGGTCGTATATTTTTCTTTCAAGTGCCAAAAAGAAAGGATATGATGAAAAATTCTTGTCAAATCTTATCTTCTATGGAATTATTTTTGGAATAATCGGAGCAAGACTATATTATGTAATATTTAACCTAGATTATTATCTAAAAGATCCGATTCAAATAATAGAAATATGGAATGGTGGTTTAGCAATCCATGGAGCCATAATTGGGGGAGCTATTTGGTTCATATATTACTGTAAAAAAAACAAGAAAAGTTTTCTTAAAATCTTTGATTTTACCGCACCCGCACTTATCCTATCACAAGCTATAGGAAGATGGGGAAACTTTTTCAACGCTGAAGCCCACGGGCCAGAAGTAGCAAAAGAAACTCTAGAAAGTCTAAATATTCCTTCATTTATAATTGATGGAATGAATATCGGAGGAAAATACTATCATCCAACATTCTATTACGAATCAATATGGAACTTAATTGGTTTTGTAGTACTAATAATACTAAGAAAAAAATTAAAATTAAAAACTGGACAATTAACAGGAATATATTTCATGTGGTACTCAGTAATTAGATTTTTCATTGAAAGTTTAAGAACAGATTCCTTAATGCTAGGAGAATTAAAAGTAGCACAAGTTGTATCAGTATTACTATTTATTCTTGGATTATATCTAGTAATTCGCAAAAAGAAAGACACCAGAGTAAACAGATTAAAAGAAAGGACTGAAGAAAATGAAAGATAATAAA
Organism: uncultured Mycoplasma sp.; assembly: GCA_964455135.1. Classification (GTDB taxonomy): domain Bacteria; phylum Bacillota_I; class Bacilli_A; order RF39; family UBA660; genus UMGS1449. The sequence goes on along the minus strand of CAYVXN010000020.1, from coordinate 9,210 downwards.
GAAATTTACGATGTTACAATAATTGGAGCAGGACCAGCAGGAATAACCTCAGCAATATACGCAGAAAGAGCAGAATTAAATTGTTGTATAATAGAAAAAGAAACTCCGGGAGGTCAACTAAATAAAACCTCAACAGTAGAAAACTACCCAGGATATATACAAATAACAGGACCAGATTTAGCAATGAAGTTTTATGAACAAATAAATAACTTGAATATAAAACAAATTTTTTCAGAAGTAACAAACATCGAAATAGAAGAAAACTTAAAAAAAGTAACCCTAAAAAATGGAAAAATAATAAACACAAAAGCTATTATCCTTGCAGTAGGAAGAAGCCCAAAAAAACTAGAAGCAACAAACTCTAACAATCTCGAAGGTAAAGGAATAAGCTTCTGTTCCCTTTGTGATGGTAATCTATACAAAAATGAAGATGTTTCAATCGTCGGCGCAGGTAACAGTGCTTTAGAAGAATCACTATATTTATCAGATATTTGTAAGACAGTAACCATAATAAACAGAGGAGATAATCTGAAAGGAGATAAAGTTTTAATAGATAGAATAACAGAGAAAGATAACATAAAAGTTATAAATAACAGCACTATAGAAAAATTTAATGAAGAGAATAAAATTTTAAAATCAGTAACAATCAAAGAAAAAGGAGAAGAAAGAGACCTAAATACCAAAGCATGTTTCATATTTATAGGTTATGAACCAGCCACAAATTTTCTAAAAAACCTTGATATTTTAGACGAAAAAGGTTATATTATTGTAGACGAACAAAAAAGAACACCTATCAAAGGTATATATGCCGCGGGAGATACTGTAAAAAAAGATGCATTTCAAATAGTAACAGCAACAGCAGATGGAGCAATCGCAGCAATTTCTTGTATAAAAGATTTAAAAGAGGTGTAATATGAATTTAAATAATCATGGCTGGGGACTAATGGCTTTTCTAATCTTAGCCTTCGTCATTTTAATGGTCATATTCCTAGTCGCTGGAGAAATAACAAATATAGCACAGTTATATTAAAAACGATAAAAAAGAGGAGTAAACTATTAATATTTAAAGAGAGTCTATGTCAGGTGTAAATAGATAATAAAGATAGTTGAAGGTAGCTTTAGAGTTGATTATCCGAAAGAACTAGTAAGATAATTCGTAAGGAAAACGTTACATCCAAATAAGATAATAGCAATATTATAAAATAAGGTGGTACCACGAGCTCTTCGTCCTTTGGATGAAGGCTCTTTTTTAATTAAAGAAAGGAAGTAAAAAATGGAAGAAGCACTAAAAAAATACATAAAAAATTACGATACGAGTGATCCAGATATAAAATACAAATATTATCATTCATATAGAGTTATGGAAAACTCCTCAGTTTTAGCAGAAACCCTAAATTTATCAGAAACAGATAAAACGCTTGCACTCATTATTGGGCTTTACCATGACATAGGAAGATTCGAACAAGATAAATTATATGATACCTATAATGATAACAAAACATTTGATCATGCTGACTATGGAGTAAAAGTATTATTCGAGCAAAACTTAATAAAACAAATTCCAGTAGAAGAAAAATACTATAATATAATAGAAAAAGCAGTAAAAAATCACAATAAATACAAAATAGAAGAGGGATTATCAGAACAAGAACTGCTTCATGCAAAAATAATAAGAGACGCAGATAAAATAGATATTTTATATGCTGCATCAGAAAAATTACTTGTTCCTAAAGCACTTGATTATAAAAATGAAATATTTGAAGTAAGCGATGACATAAAAAGACAGTTCTACAGCAAAAAAACAATAAAAAGATCAACAAAGCAAGTGACTAAAACAAATAGTGAAAAAATAATATCCTATTTAGCATTAGTTTTTGACTTAAACTTCAAGGAGTCTGCTAAATACCTTTTAGAAAAAAACATATTAGAGAATTTATATGAAGTAATAAAAAATAAAGAAAAATACAAAGAATATTTTGATTGTGCACTAGAACATTTAAAGGAGATGGAAAAATGTTAGAAAAAAAATATAATCACAAAGAAGTAGAAAAAAGAAAATATCAAACTTGGTTAGAAAACAAATATTTTGAAAGCGGAGACAAATCAAAAGAGCCTTACTGCATAGTAATACCACCCCCAAATGTAACAGGGCGTCTTCACTTAGGACATGCTTGGGATACAACAATCCAAGACATTTTAATAAGATACAAAAGAATGGATGGATACGATGCACTATGGCTTCCAGGAATGGATCATGCCGCAATAGCAACCGAAGCTAAAGTAGTAGCAAAACTAAAAAGTGAAGGAATAGATAAATACCAGCTAGGAAGAGAAGGTTTCTTAAGAAAAGCCTGGGAATGGAAAGAAGAATACGCAGAAAACATAAGGAATCAGTGGGCAAAACTAGGGCTATCACTAGACTATAGAAAAGAAAGATTCACCCTTGACGAAGGACTATCAAACGCCGTAGAAGAAGTTTTCATAAAACTTTATAACGAAGGACTAATTTACCGAGGAGAAAAAATAATAAACTGGGATCCAGAAGCAAAAACAGCCCTTTCAAACGAAGAAGTAATCTATAAAGAGACAAAAGGAGCTTTTTATCACATAAAATACTATCTAGAAAACGAAGAAACTTACCTAGAAGTAGCAACAACTCGTCCAGAAACCCTACTCGGAGACACCGCAGTCGCAGTAAATCCTAAAGATGAAAGATATCAAAAATATATAGGTAAAAACGTAATATTACCACTTCTAAACAAAAAAATTCCAGTAATCGCTGATGAACATGCTGACCCAGAATTTGGAACCGGAGTAGTTAAAATAACCCCAGCACATGACCCTAATGACTTTGAAGTAGGAAATAGACACAACCTAGAAAGAATAAATATCTTAAACGAAGATGGAACAATGAACGAAAACGCTGGAAAATATCAAGGGCTAGATCGTTTCACAGCCAGAGAACAAATAGTAAGTGAGCTAGAAAAACAAAATTTACTAATCAAAATAGAAGAAATAACTCACAATGTTGGACATTCAGAAAGAACAGGAGTTATGGTTGAACCATATCTATCCAAACAATGGTTCGTAAAAATGCGACCACTTGCAGATAGAGTATTAGAAAATCAAAAAAATAAAGACAAAAAAGTAAATTTTGTTCCAGAAAGATACGAAAAAACAATGAATCATTGGATGGAAATAACATACGATTGGTGCATTTCAAGACAACTTTGGTGGGGCCACAGAATTCCTGCTTGGTACAAAGAAGACCAAATCTACGTTGGAAAAGAAAAACCAGAAGGAGAAGGCTGGAAACAAGATGAAGATGTACTAGATACTTGGTTTTCAAGTGCCCTTTGGCCATTTTCTACCCTAGGTTGGCCAGAAGAAAAAGAAGACTTAAAAAGATATTATCCAAACAACGTATTAGTAACAGGTTACGACATCATCCCATTCTGGGTAAACAGAATGACTTTCCAAGGCCTACATTTTACAAACACAAGACCATTCAAAGATTGCCTAATCCATGGACTTATAAGAGATAAACAAGGAAGAAAAATGTCAAAATCACTAGGAAATGGTGTAGATCCAATGGATGTAATAGAAAGTTACGGCGCAGATGCCCTAAGATTTTTCCTAACAACAAATACAGCACCAGGAATGGATTTAAGATACGATGAAGAAAAAGTAAAATCAACTTGGAACTTCATAAACAAACTATGGAACGCCTCAAGATTTGTACTTATGAACATAGAAAACATAAATCCAACCAAAGAAAACCTATCTATCGAAGATAAATGGATTCTTACCAAACTAAACAAAACAATTAAAAATGTAAGAACAAATATGGAAAAATATGAATTTAACAACGTAGGAAATACTCTTTATAAATTCATTTGGGAAGATTTCTGCGACAACTATATAGAACTTACCAAACCAAAACTAGAAAACCAAACAACAAAAACAGTTCTTCTAGAAGTTTTAACCAAAATAATAAAAATGCTTCATCCATTTATGCCTTATGTTACTGAAGAAATCTACCAAAAACTACCAGTAAAAGAAACAAGTAGTATTATGATAAGTTCTTATCCACAAGAAAATAAACAAGAAATATTTAAAGAAGAAGAACAAAAACTAGACAAAGTAATTGAAGACATAACCAATATAAGAAATCTAAAAGTAACAAATAACATAACAAAAGAAGCAAGTATCAATTTAAAAACAGACAAAGAAGTAGAAGAAATCTACAAAAACATGTTAAAAGTAAAAGAAGAAAATTTATTCTCACCAAAAGAAGGAGAAAAATATTCATATGAATCAAACTACATAGCAATAGATTTCTATCAAAAAGGAAAAGAAATTAACAAAGAATTGTTAATAAATGAAATAGAAAAATTACAAGCTTCTATAACTAAAAGACAAAAACTTCTATCAAACGAAAATTATTTAAACAAAGCTCCTCAAAATGTAGTAGAGCTAGATAGACAAAAATTAAAAGAAGAACAAGACAAACTAGAAAAATTAAAAGAACTCATCTAAAAAAATAGAAGAGTTCTTTTATTTATAAGTTTAAATCATCTAAATAATAAAAAAATATCAAATATATTATTTTTATAAACTTAATTAGACAAATTAATAAATTTAGTTTATATCGAAAGTGGTGAATTCTTATAAACGAAATAATAACAAAAGATAATATAAAAATAGAAGATCTAATATATAAAATCAAGTTCAAACTAATTATACCAATATTTTCATCTATATATATTTTTTTACAAAAAAGCTTTTAAAATCACTAAATTCTGCATATCATAACAATGTATACAAAATTTACCAAAAACGATTGACAAACTAAAGGTAAAATGATATATTACTATCGTTGAATTTTATTGGGTTTACTAGCTAAACCTAATAAAAATTAAGAAAAATGATACACCTGGATATGTGTGTGGAAAGGAGAAGTTATGCCAACAATAAATCAATTAGTAAGAAAGAAGAGAAAAGACAAAACAAGAAAGTCTAAATCTCCAGTACTTGGAATTAGAATGAACACATTACAAAAGAAAGCTACTAATACTGCATCACCACAAAAACGTGGAGTATGTATTCGTGTAGGAACAAAAACACCAAAAAAACCAAACTCAGCATTAAGAAAATATGCACGTGTACGTTTATCAAACGGTAAAGAAGTAGATGCTTATATTCCTGGAGAAGGACATAATCTTCAAGAACACAGCGTTGTATTAATTCGTGGTGGACGTGTAAAAGACCTTATCGGTGTACGTTATCATATTGTTCGTGGAACAATGGATACACAAGGCGTTAAAGATCGTAAAAAAGCTCGTTCAAAATACGGAACAAAAAAAGGAAAATAAAATAAGTAAAAAATAATATAAAGGAGGAAAACAAAGTGCGTAAAAAAAGAGCAGTTAAAAGAGATGTTTTACCAGATCCTATATATAAATCAAAAGTTGTTACAAAGTTAATAAACTCAATGATGATAGATGGAAAAAGAGGTAAGGCTGAAAAAATACTTTACAGTGCTTTTGATATGATAAAAGAAAAAACTGGAAAAGAACCAATGGAAGTATTTAACCAAGCACTTGAAAACATAAAACCAGCTTTAGAAGTTAAATCACGCCGTGTTGGTGGTTCGAACTATCAAGTTCCAATTGAAGTATCAAATGAAAGATCTCAAACTCTAGGACTTAGATGGTTAATAAATTATGCTAGATTACGTGGTGGTCATGGAATGGCTGAAAATCTAGCAAATGAAATAATTGATGCATCAAATAACACAGGTGCAGCAGTTAAAAAACGTGAAGATACTCACAAAATGGCCGAAGCTAACAAAGCATTCGCTCATTATAAATGGTAGGAAAGGAAATAAAATATGGCAAGAGAAACTAGTTTAGAAAAAACAAGAAACTTTGGAATCATGGCTCACATCGATGCCGGAAAAACAACAGCAACAGAACGTATTTTATTCCATACAAAGAAAATCCACAAAATTGGAGAAACTCACGATGGAGCATCTCAAATGGACTGGATGGAACAAGAAAAAGAACGTGGTATTACAATCACTTCAGCAGCAACAACAGCATTCTGGAAAGGATATAGATATAACATCATCGATACTCCAGGACACGTAGACTTCACAGTTGAAGTACAACGTAGTCTAAGAGTACTAGATGGAGCAGTACTATTACTTGACTCGAATGCCGGAGTAGAACCACAAAGCGAAACAGTATGGAGACAAGCAAATGAATATCATGTACCTAGAATTATCTTCTCAAATAAAATGGATAAATTAGGGGCAGATTTCTATATGAGCTTACAAAGCGTTAAAGATAGACTTGGAGCAAACACTGCAGCAATAGAACTTCCTATTGGAGCAGAATCTGAATTTAATGGAATAATCGATCTTATCACAATGAAAGCTTATCATTATGATGGTGGAGCTGAAGAAAATCCAGAAGAAATCGCTATTCCAGAAGATATGAAAGATAAAGTTGAAGAATATAGAACAACAATGCTTGAAGCAATTGCAGAATTCGATGACGAATTAATGGAAAAATATCTTGAAGGAGAAGAAGTATCTATAGAAATGATTAAACGTGCAATTAGAACAGGAGTTCTAAAAGCAGAATTCTTCCCATTCATGTGTGGTACAGCACTTGGAAATAAAGGAGTAAAATTACTACTTGATGCAGTAATTGATTACTTACCATCTCCACTTGATATTCCAGCAATAAAAGGAACAAACTCTAAAGGAGAAGAAGACGAAAGACATCCTTCAGATACAGAACCATTCAGTTCTTTAGCATTTAAAGTAATGACTGATCCATTCGTTGGACGTTTAACATTCTTCAGAGTTTATTCAGGAAAACTATCAAGCGGTTCATACGTTTTAAATAGTACTAAAAATGTCAAAGAAAGAATAGGACGTATTCTTCAAATGCATGCTAACGATAGAACAGAAATATCTGAAGTATTTACTGGAGATATCGCCGCAGCAGTAGGACTTAAAAACACTACAACTGGAGATACTTTATGTGATGAAAAGAAACCAATTATTCTAGAATCGATTGAAGTACCAGATCCAGTTATTGAACTTGCAATTGAACCAAAATCAAAAGCAGATCAAGATAAAATGGCTTTAGCACTACAAAAGCTAGCAGAAGAAGATCCAACATTTAAAGTTCACACTGATACAGAAACAGGACAAACAATAATCGCTGGTATCGGAGAACTTCACTTAGATGTCCTAGTAGATCGTATGAAAAGAGAATTCCATGTAGAAGCAAACGTAGGTAAACCACAAGTTGCTTACCGCGAAACTCTAACAGCTACTGGAGAATGTGAAGGTAAATACATTAAACAATCTGGTGGACGTGGACAATATGGACATGTTTGGATTAAATTCGAACCAAATCATGACAAAGGTTATGAATTTGTTGACGAAATTGTTGGTGGTGTAGTTCCAAGAGAATACATCCCAGTAGTAGATAAAGGACTTCAAGATGCTCTTAAAACAGGAGTACTTGCAGGATTCCCAATGATTGATGTAAAAGCAACTCTTTACGATGGATCATACCACGATGTCGATTCAAGTGAAATGGCATTCAAAATTGCAGCATCTTTAGCACTTAAAGAAGCTAAAAATAAATGTAAACCAGTAATACTTGAACCAATCATGAAAGTAGACATCGTAGTACCAGAAGAATACTTTGGTAACGTAATGGGAGATATCACATCAAGACGTGGAAAACCATTATCTCAAGAATCACGTGGAAACTCAATTAAGTTTTCAGCGATGGTTCCACTATCAGAAATGTTTGGGTATGCAACATCAATTAGATCAAATACTCAAGGTAGAGGAACATTCCAAATGGTACCAGATCATTATGAAGAAGTACCAAAATCAATTGCCGAAGAAATTATCAAAAAAAGCGGTAATTAATTAAAAAAAAGGTAGAAACAGTTGAAAAAAATTCAATTGTTAGATACAATAATAATGAAATAAAAAAAGGAGGAAATAAAAAATATGGCAAAAGAAAAATTTAACCGTAGTAAACCACATGTAAACATTGGTACAATCGGTCACGTAGACCACGGTAAAACAACTCTAACTGCTGCTATCACAAAAGTTTTAGCAGAACAAGGTGGAGCAAACTTTGTAGACTATGCAAATATTGATAAAGCACCAGAAGAAAGAGAACGTGGTATTACAATTAATACTGCACACGTTGAGTATGAAACTGAAAAAAGACATTATGCTCACGTAGACTGTCCAGGACATGCTGACTATGTTAAAAACATGATCACTGGTGCAGCTCAAATGGATGGAGCTATCTTAGTTATCGCAGCTACAGATGGACCAATGGCTCAAACAAGAGAACATATCTTATTATCACGTCAAGTTGGAGTACCAAGAATGGTAGTATTCTTAAACAAATGTGATATGGTAGACGATCCAGAATTACTTGAATTAGTAGAAATGGAAGTAAGAGATCTACTTAACGAATATGGATTCGAAGGAGACGAAACTCCAATCATTACAGGTTCAGCACTTAAAGCACTTGAAGGAGACGCTAACTACGTTGAAAAAATTAAAGAACTTATGAATGCAGTTGACGAATGGATTCCAACTCCAGAACGTGATACTGAAAAACCATTCCTAATGAGTATCGAAGACGTATTCACAATTACAGGACGTGGAACAGTTGTTACAGGTCGTGTAGAACGTGGAAAATTAAACCTTAACGACGAAGTTGAAATCGTTGGAATTAAACCAACTAAGAAAACAGTTGTTACAGGAATCGAAATGTTCAAAAAATCTTTAGATTATGCAGAAGCTGGAGACAATGCCGGAGTATTACTTCGTGGAATCTCTAGAGAAGAAGTTGAACGTGGACAAGTACTTGCTAAACCAGGTTCAGTTACTCCTCATAAGAAATTTACTGCAGAAGTATACGTATTATCTAAAGAAGAAGGTGGACGTCATACTCCATTCTTCGCAAACTACCGTCCACAATTCTACTTCAGAACAACAGATGTTACTGGTGTAATCGAATTACCTGCAGGGGTTGAAATGGTTATGCCTGGAGACAATGTTAACATGACTGTAGAATTAATTCACCCAATCGCTATCGAAAAGGGAACTCAATTCTCAATTCGTGAAGGTGGTAGAACAGTTGGAGCAGGTGT
>CAYVXN010000019.1:0-13286 GCA_964455135.1 uncultured Mycoplasma sp. | reverse complement strand
TTTATTAAATAAAAAAAGAAGCACCTACGAGTAAATCTCGAGGAGTGATTCCTTATGTAAAAAATATATCACAAAATAGCAATAATGTCTAAAGATATATCATTTGTTAATTAAGTTTTGCTTTTATTGTGTTTTTAATATATAATTTTATTAGTTGTGAGGTATTTATATGATAAACTATTATGAACTTTTAAATATTGATAGAAAAGCTTCAGAAGAAGAAATAAAAAAAGCATATCGCTCTATGGCTAAAAAATATCACCCTGATATTAACAAGAGTCCAGAAGCAAGTAAAATTATTGTTAGTTTAAATGAAGCCAAAGATACTCTTCTTGATCCAATAAAAAGAAGAGATTATGATGTTTTACTAGATGAAATGGCTAATTCAAAACAATATTCTAAAAATAAAAATGAAACTTATAGTGCTAAAAAGGAAAGATATGAAGAAACACATTCTAAAACTTATGTAACTAGATGGCAATTCTTTGTTAACTACATTAAATTTAGTACAGATAAAATCTATATAAAAATACTTAAAATTTTACTAGTAGGAATTAGTACACTATTTTTTAACATCATAAAATGGCTTAGTATTCTTATTGCTTACATTATTGAAATGTCTGAATCTTTATTTGAATATATATCAATTATTTTAATCTTTATCGGAGTAATCGCTCTCCTAGTACTTAAAAACAATAATTATATTGATTTTGTTTCTTTTATGCCTGCAAACGTTGAAATATTTTGTTTATGCTTAATTATAGCATTTGCTCTAGCAATTATTAAACTTCTCATTTTTAAAGGTTCAATCAACTTATTTGTTAAACTCCAAAATATTCAAGACAGAATCCTTGTAGCAGTACTTATGAAATAATCAAAAAACCATAAATAATATTATAAAAAAGAAAAGGTGATATAAATGAAAAAAAGAAAATCAATCAAACAAACTTACCAAGAAAGTAAAAGAAGTTCTCTAATAGTATATACAGTTCTAAGAGTATTAGTAATTGTTTGTATGATACTGCAAATTTTAAAAGGAAATTTTGAAAATGCTCTTTTATGTTTGCTATCGCTACTTCTTTTACTAGTGCCTTTCTTCATCCAAAAAAACTTTAAAATAACTTTGCCAAATACTCTAGAAATAATAATTTTATTATTTATTTTCTCAGCTGAAATACTTGGAGAAATACAAAACTTTTACGGAATATTCCCCTTCTGGGACACAATGCTTCACACTATAAATGGTTTTCTAGCCGCAGCAGTAGGATTCTCCTTAATAAATTTACTAAACAAAAACAGTGAAAAGTTTAATTTATCGCCAGTTTACTTATGTTTAGTAGCATTTTGTTTTTCAATGACAATCGGAGTACTATGGGAATTTTTTGAATTTGCATCAGACAAAGTCTTAAGTATTGACATGCAAAAAGATAGAGTAGTAGATAAAATATCATCAGTAGAATTAGACCCAGAAAAAAATAATAATCCCATAGTTATAAAAGATATAGGCTATACTATAATTTATAATAACGAAGGAAAAGAACTTGCAAAAATATCAAATGGATATTTAGACATAGGAATAAATGATACAATGAAAGATTTAATAGTAAACTTTATCGGTGCAGTAGTATTCTCCTCTCTTGGCTACTTCTACTTAATATCAAATGGTAAAAATACATTTGTAACTAATTTCGTACCTCAAAAAGGCTCAAGAAAAGTTTTCCCAAAGACGTTAAAAACATATCCAAAAGAAAAGTAAAAATAAACGAACCAGAAAAATGAAAGCTTTTCTTTTTTTACGCAAAAAAATAACCCTTTTCCAAGAACAATATAAATGTTAAAATATATATAAAAGAAAATTCATAAAAGAGGTGAAAAAACATGAAAACTTTAATAAAAGATGGCTTAACAATAACCATGGATCCTAAAAGAAAAGAAAAATATGAAAAACTAGATATCTTAATAAATGACGATAAAATAGAAAAAATTACTAAGAATTATCAAGGAGAATATGACAAATTAATTGATGCAAAAAATAAAATAGTAATGCCTGGTCTAATAAACGCACACACTCACTTAGGAATGAGTATCTTTAGAGCAACAAATGACAACCTAACCCTGCAAGACTGGTTAGAAAAAAAGATCTGGCCAATCGAAAACAATATGACAGATGAAGACGTATACTATTCATCATTATTATCATGCTTAGAAATGATAAAAACCGGAACTACCTGTGCAAGTGATATGTATTTTGGTTATAAAGGAACGATGAAAGCTGTAAAAAATTCAAAAATAAGAATAGCAATGTCAAGATGTCTAATCGGAGATACAGATAAAGATGGATTAACCAAAATAGAAGAGTTTAAATCTCTAATTAAAGAATATAAAAATAATCCACTTGTAACATTTACCATAACTCCACATTCAATGTACACCTGTACAAAAAAATATCTAAAAGAATGTGAAAAGTTAGCAAGAGAAACAAATTTACCAATTCACATGCATTTCTGCGAAAACGAAGAAGAAGTAAAAATAATCAAAGAAAACTATCAAAAATCCCCAGTAGAGGCCTTACAAGAACTAGGTTTCTTGAGTCATAAACTAATCTTAGCTCATGGAACATTTATAGAAGAAAAAGAACAAGAAATATTAAAAGATAAAGACGTTTCAATAGTAACAAACCCTTTAAGTAATTTAAACCTAGGATGTGGTATTGCAGACATAACAAGTTACAAAAAACATAACATTAACATTTGTTTAGGAACAGATGGCCAAGGAAGTGGAAATAATTTAAATCTATTTAAACATATGTCACTAGTGGCAAATCTTCAAAAAGCACTTTACAAAAATCCAACAGTAATAAGCTCTTATGAAGTTCTTCAAATGGCTACCATAAACTCAGCCAAAGCTCTAGGACTAGAAGAAAAAATTGGTTCACTAGAAGAAGGAAAACAAGCAGACATAATTATTTTAGATTTAGATAAAATAGGAACTTTCCCAACACCAGAATTATTTCCTCAAATAGTTAACAATATTGAAGAAAGTAACATACTAACAACAATTATAAACGGAGAAATAATCATGGAAAACAAAAAGTTAAATATAGAAATAGATAAAAAAGACTTGCAAGAAAATATCAAAAAAATCTATACTAGATTAAAAATATAAAAGGAGAGAAAACATGGTATACATATTCTTAATAATTGGATTCATTCTTTTAGTAAAAGGAGCAGATTACTTTGTAGAGGGAAGTTCAAACCTAGCAAAAGCTCTAAAAATTCCAACTTTGATAATAGGTCTAACAATAGTAGCATTTGGAACAAGTGCACCAGAAGCAGTAGTAAGTTTAGTAGCATCCTTAAAAGGATCAAATGAAATCGCCGTAAGTAATGTAATCGGATCAAATATCTTCAATCTTCTAGGAGTTCTAGGAATAAGTGCTATAATATCAGGACTAAAAGCAAACAGACAAGTAATCACAAAAGATTTCCTATTTTCTATAATCGCAACAATAGTATTAATGTTCTTAATGTTCGATAATTTTCTAAATGGAAGTGGCAAAAACATTATAACAAGAGGAGAAGGCTTAGTTCTATTAAGTATCTTAGCAATATATATCTATTCACTTCTTCTAACAGCAAAAGAAGAAAAAAAATTAACCACAGAAAAACACAAACTAACAACAAAAGATATATTAATGTTAGTTCTTGGATTAATCGCAGTTGTTTTAGGAGGAGAAACAGTAGTAAAATCAGCCCAAACAATAGCAATAAACTGGGGAATATCAGAAACCCTAGTAGGACTAACCATAGTATCACTTGGAACATCACTTCCAGAATTAGTAACATCAGTTATGGCAGTAAAAAAAGGAGAAACAGACATTGCTATAGGAAACGTTATAGGATCAAATATCTTCAATATCTTGTTTGTTATAGGCCTATCAAGTTCAGTAGCATCACTTCCAGTAAATTATCAAAGTTTAATAGATATAGTAATTCTTCTAGGAGTATCAATAATGTGTTACATATTCACTTGCTTTAACTCAAGAATTGGAAACAAAAAAGGATTTATTATGGTAATGACTTATATAGCATTTATGGTATACATAATTATCAGATAAGAAAAGAGGTAATAAAATGAAAAATAAAAAACTAATAATAGGACTAATTTTAATACTAATCATAATAATCGGAGCAATAACAACATACATTCTAATTCAAAATAGTAAAGATAGTTATAAATTTAAAAAAGAATATGAAAGTTACAACAATAAAAGCTGGGAATACGAAGGAAAAAAAGGTAAATACCTAAATATAGAAATAAACAAAGATAATCCAATTATTTATTTAAATGATGAAAATATTGTAAAAGAACTAAAAGAAGGAGATAAAATTATATATTTCGGATTTCCAGATTGCAATTGGTGTCGAGCAGCCTTACCAGTTCTTTTAAAATCAGCAGAAGAAAATGGAGTAGAAAAAATTTATTACTATGATTTTGGAGAAGTAAGAGAAGCTTTTGAAAAAAATAAAAACAATGAAAAGACCAAAATCTATCAGCAAATAATAGAGGTTCTAGATAGCAACATAACTTCAACATTTGAAAGTGGAGCAAAAAAAGGAGAAAAAAGACTTTCAGCGCCAACAGTAGTATTAATGAAAGATGGGAAAGTATCAAGTTTTCATTATAGAACAGTTGAGTCCCATCAAAACTATAACAAAAATCTAACGACAGAAGAGTATAATGAATTATATAAAATATACGAAGACATGATGATTGACTTAATCATGTGTACATCAGATTGTTAAAAATGGATTGCACATATTATTATCATTCAAAAATAGGATACTTCAAAATAAAAATAGAAAATGATGTTCTAATAGAATTAGATAAAGTAGAAGAAAAACAAGAAAACGAAAACTATTCAAAAATTCTACCAGAACTAATCAAACAACTAGATGAATATTTTGAAGGAAAAAGAAAATGTTTTACTGTTTCATACAAAACTAAAGGAACTCCATTTCAAGAAAAAGTCTGGAAAGAATTAACAAAAATACCTTATGGAGAAACTAGAAGTTATAAAGATATTGCCATAAAAGTAGGATGTCCAAAAGGATATAGAGCAGTGGGTTTAGCTAACAACAAAAATAAAATATCGATTGTTATACCCTGTCACCGAGTAATTGGAACAAATAAAAAGTTAATCGGCTATAGTGGAGGAATAAAAACAAAAGAACAATTATTAGATTTAGAACAAAAGTGTAAATAGCAAGTCTTAACAAAAATTGACATATTTCTCTTAAAAAATTACTATTACTAAAATAAAAAAATGTTACAAGTAAACAAAAACGCCAACAATATCGTAAAATCAAAAACCCAGTTGTAAACAATAAAGTAAATTGATGTAAATAAAAAATTTATGTCAATTTTTTTATAGGAGAATAACTCAAAAAAACAACAAAAAAATAAAAATACCCGTATTAATTACAAAAAACAAGATATAATAAAAATGTAATGGAGGGATAAAAATGAAAAAGAAAACAGTAACTGTAGCAACCTTAGGATTAGCAGTAGGAACAGGACTTGGAATGATGTATGCTCCTAAAAAAGGAAAAGAATTAAGAAAAGATTTAAAAGAAAAAATGTGTAATATAAAAGAAAAAATTCAAAAAACTGATTCAAAAGATCTAAAAGAAAGTCTAGAAAAAAAATTAGAAACCATAACAAAAAAATTAGAAGATTTAGATAAAGAAAAGGTTAAAAAAGTAGCAGAAAAAAAGGCCAAACAAATAGAAAAAGATTTAGAAGAATTAATAAAATCAGCAAAAGACAAAAAAGACAACATAATAGAAGAATCAGCAACAGCTCTAAAAGAAAAAGCAATTGAGGTAACAAAAGAAATCCTAGAAAAGTTAGAAGAAAAGTAAAATTTAAATCCAAATTTAGCAAAAAAAATAAATTTTATGATTTTTCCTTGTAAAAAAACAAAAAAATGTTAAAATAGAATTAGAGATAGCTTATAAGGAGGAATTTTTATGTTAAAATGGATACTTTTAGGTATAATGGTAGCAATAGGGGTAGTAGCACTTATAATCAGTAAAAACAAATCAGAATAAAAAAACATAGCGAGATTAATCTCTGCTATTTTTTTTACCAAAAAAATGTTAAAAAAAGTTAAACATAATCTTTTGGAACATCAACAATATAATAAGTATTTGAACTCATTTTATCTAAAAGTTCCAAATATTTTTTCTTGCTATTAAGAGCCCAAACAAAAATAGGTTTATTTATATTTTTAACTTTATTAACACTATAACTACTTATTGCAATAAAATCCATATTATCATCAATAAAAGAAGCATTTATAATATAACTTATTAAAATACCACATTTTAAAAAAGGATACTTTTCTTTTAACTTTCTAACAAGTTTTCCATTAAAACTCATAATATAAATATTTTTATTCAAAAAAGGTTTAACAGAGCGATAAAAGTATTTAATGTATCTATTATCATCATTACCTTCATATTTTATTTCAATAAGAACTATTTTATCTTTATCAATTACCTTAAGTATTTCTTTTAAAGTACTAATTTTAGAAAAATGTTTATCAGTACCAAAATTGTATTTTCTCAAATCTCTAAGATTCATTTTACTAACAAAACCAGATCCATTACTAGTTCTATTTATAGTCATATCATGAATAACAACTATTTTATTATCTTTAGTTATTCTAGCATCTATCTCAACTCCTTTAATATAAGAATTTTTAAGAGAATTGACAATGGCCTCTTTAGTATTTTCCCCAAAATCCAAATTGTTAACTCCTCGGTGAGCTATTAAATTTTTCATATTCATCACTACTAAATAATATGAAATATAAACATAATCTTTTAATAATACTAGCCTGTAAAAATTAAAATATTTAAAATAATAATAAAAAAATGATAAAATAAATAAAAAGTCTTGACTCTCCCCCAAGGGGATACATTAAAGTTAAATCAAGGAGCTGATATTATGTATAAAATTGGACAATTTTCTATTCTTTCAAAAACTACCATAAAAACTTTAAGATACTATGAAAAAGAACAATTATTATTACCACACTACATAGATGAAAAAGGGTATAGATATTATGAAACAACAGAACTTTTAAAGCTCTCAAAAATAATATCTCTAAGACAAATAGGATTATCTATAAAAGAAATAAGAGAGGTTTTAAATGGTGAAGACTTAAAACAATTACTAAAAATAAGAAAAGAAAATATAGAACAAGAACTAAAAACTTGCAAATATCAACTCTCAAAAATTAATTATTTAATGGAGGAAAAAGATATGGAATATGAAGTAGTGTTAAAAGAACTACCAGAATACGTAGTGTATTACAAAGAAGGAGTTATAAAAGATTACAGTGAAATATCAGAATTTATTTTATCAAGTGCAGAAGAATGCTTAAAAACAAA
Organism: uncultured Mycoplasma sp.; assembly: GCA_964455135.1. Lineage (GTDB taxonomy): Bacteria > Bacillota_I > Bacilli_A > RF39 > UBA660 > UMGS1449. The sequence goes on along the minus strand of CAYVXN010000019.1, from coordinate 5,826 downwards.
TCCTAAAATTAAATGCATAGAGCCAGACTATTGTTATGTTAATTATTTAGATGGAGAATACAAAGAAAAAGATATAAAAATAAGATATTGCCAGGCTGTAGAAAAAGAAGGCATGCCAAATGAAACAATAAAATTTATGAAACTAAAAAAAGTCCAAGCAGTATGCATATATCACAAAGGAGATTATAGCACCCTTCAAAAAGCTTATAGCTTTCTAATGAAATATATAGAAGAAAATAATTTAGAAATAGTAGAAAGCCCTCGTGAAAGATATATAGACGGTATTTGGAATAAAGAAAACCCAGAAGATTGGTTAACTGAAATACAAATACCAATTAAAAACAAAAATTAAAGTAAAAAATAAAACAAAAAAGTTCTTATTATAATAATGAGAATTTTTTTGTTAAAAAAATATATACAAAATAATATAACAAGTGTTATAATAACATCAGATATAAAGGAGGTGCAAAATGCCATCATCTAAGAAAACAACAAAAGAAGATATAATAAAAGCATCATTTGAAATATTAAAAGAGCAAGGAATAGAAAAAGTAACAGCTAGAGATATAGCAAAAAAATTAAATTCTTCAGTTCAACCAATATTTTATCAATTTAAAAATATGGATGACTTAAAAAAAGAACTTTTAAAATATTCACTAGAATACTATCATGAATACATATCAAAAACAAACGAAAATAACGCAAAATACAAAGAAATTGGTAAAAACTACATAAAATTCGCTAAAGAAGAAACAAATATTTTTAAATTAATATTTATGGGAGATTATCATATAAAGATAGATAACTTTAGAGAATTTGATCCAAGCTACAAAGAAATAGAACAAATTCTTGAAGAAAAATACAAAATAACAAAAGAAGAAGTAAGAAAATTCCATCTAAAAATGTGGATGTTTACTCACGGAATAGCATGTTTAATAGCAACAAGAACATGTGATTTTAGTGATAAGGAAATAAGTAAGCTTTTAACTGAAGAGTTTACCGCACTAATAAAAAATATATAAATAAAAAAAGAAAGAGGTAATAAAAATGAATAAAATAAGTAATAGTTTATGGGGATTAGTTCTAATACTTTTAGGATTAATCATAGGTTTAAATGCATTAGACATAACAGATATAAATATATTCTTTGATGGATGGTGGACACTATTTATAATAGTCCCATGTTTCATAGGGTTATTTAAAAACGAAAGTAAAACAGGTAACATAATAGGTTTACTAATAGGAGTATTACTACTTCTTGGATCTCAAAACATAATAAACTTTGCTCTAATCTGGAAGCTTATTGTACCAATAATCTTAATAATGATAGGGTTATCATTTATTTTTAAAGACGCATTTAATAAAAAAGTAAAACAAGAAATAAAAAAATTAAACAGAAATGATAAAGAAGAATACTGCGCAACATTCGGTTCTCAAGAATTAGATTTTACAGATGAAGAATTTAAAGGATGCAACCTAACCGCAGTTTTCGGCGGAGTAGAATGTAATTTAAAAGAAGCTATAATAAAAGAAAATGTTGTAATAAATACAAGTGCTATCTTCGGAGGAATAACTATTTATGTACCAAAAGATGTAAATATAAAAATAAGTTCTACTCCAATCTTCGGCGGAGTATCAGATGATAGAAAAGTAAAAACAAAAAATGCAAAACACACTATCTACATTAAAGCAACAGCAATATTCGGAGGAGTTGAAATAAAATGAGTTCCGCTCAAAAGATAATAAAATACTTAGCTCTAGCACTTGCAAGTTTCCTAATATTTATTATCATAACAAGCATCATTTCAGGAATGACTATCTTATCAAATATCTTTGACGATAATGATAACAATAATCAAACTGTAGAAAAAAATGAAATTTTAATAAGTGATTCAAAAGACTTAAATATTGACCTTGCAACTAGTGATTTAATAATAAAAACAGGAAATGAGTTTAAAGTAGAAACTACAAATAAATATATAACAAGCAAAGAAGAAAATAACAAATTATATATAACAGAAAAAAATCATAATGTATTTAAAAATGAAAATAGTAAAGTAGTTATCTATCTAAAAGAAAATCAAGAATTAAATAATGTAAAAATAAATCAAGGCGCAGGTAAAGTAACTATCGAAAGACTTAATGCCGAGTATTTATTCCTAGATTTAGGAGCAGGAAAATCCACAATAAATAATTTAAATATCAAAAATAGTACAAAAATAGAAACAGGAATGGGTAAAACCACTATAAAAAATAGTATCCTAAACAATTTAAATATAAATACTGGAATTGGAAAAACTACTTTATCAGCCGAGTTATTAGGAACAACCAAAATAGATAATGGTATAGGAAAGACTTCTATAAAACTAATAGGGAGCGGGAACAATTATCAAATTAATGTTGATAAAGGAATAGGATCTTATAAAGTAAATGGTAAAAGTATAAACGATAAAAAAACCATAGGAAACGGTATTAACAAAATAAATATAAATGGAGGAATAGGAAGTATCTCCTTAGATTTTATAGAAAAATATTAAAACGAAAAGAGGAAAAAAATGTTAGAAATAAAAAAAGTTACTAAAAAATATGGACAAAAAACTGCTATAAAAGATATCTCTTTAGTAGTAAATGAAGGAGAAATATTTGGTTTTGTCGGGCCAAATGGCGCAGGAAAAACAACTTTAATAAAATCAGTCGTAGGAATACACAAGTTTGATCAAGGAGATATCTTAATAGAGGGTATAAGCATAAACCAAAATGAAATAACTTACAAAAAAAAGTTAGCATACATACCAGATAACCCAGATCTATATGAAAACTTAAAAGGAATAGATTACTTAAACTTTATCGCTGACATCTACGAAGTAGAAGAAAAAGAAAGAGAAAAACTAATCAAAGAATATTCAGAATTGTTTGGAATATATAAAAATTTAGGAGATCTAATATCATCATATTCTCATGGTATGAAACAAAAACTAGCTATTATATCAGCCCTAATTCATAATCCAAAAGTATTAATATTAGATGAACCATTCGTAGGACTAGATCCAAAATCAAGTAAAGACTTAAAAGATATTATGAAAAAATTATGTCAAAATGGAACAACTATCTTCTTTTCTTCACACGTTTTAGAAGTAGTAGAAAAGTTATGCGATAGAGTAGGTATTATAAAAGATGGAAAACTAATAAAAATAGGAAAAACAAAAGAAATAACAGAAAGTGAAGACTTAGAAAGTGTCTTCTTAGAACTTACAAATGAAAAATAAATTTTTAACAATACTAAAAACTAATCTAATAAATACCTACAAACTAAAGGCAATTACTAAAAAGAAACTAATTTTAATTCTTATTTTAGCATCCTACATAGCAGTATCAATTTTTATGATGTTAAATGAATTTTTTACTAATGTTTATCAAATGTTTGATAAAGTAAATTTAAGTAATTACTACCTAACAATAGTCTTTTCTATAACAATGCTCTTCTCATTTTTCTTTACTATTTTTAGTTCAAAAAATGCCCTATTCGAAAATAGAGACAATGACTTACTATTTTCACTTCCAATAAAAAAGAAAACAATTCTCTTAAGTAGAATATCAAGTATTTTAATCTATAACTTTATTTTAGGATTATTCATAATAGCACCAGGATTATATGTTTATATTATAAATATAGCACTAACTCCCAAAATAGTAATAATAATCACTTTATTAACACTATTCTCAAGCATAATTCCAACAATTCTAGCAAGTTTATTCGGATATTTAATCGCACTTATAACATCAAAATCAAAAAAGAAAAATATAATAGAATTAATATCATACACAGTTTTTATAGCTATATACATGATTGCAATATATAAAGGAGATTTAGTTTTAAAACTATTTATAGATAATCCAGATCTTCTAACAAAAGTATTAAAGTACATGTTCTTCCCAGTTTACTTAATAAATTTAAGTATAACAAGTTCAAATCCATTATATATAATATCTTATATAGCGCTAAACATCGCAGTAATTTATTTATTTATAACTCTACTAAATAAAAAATATTATAAAATAATAATAAACTTAAAAAATCAAAAAACAAGTTCAAACTTTAAACTTAACAAAACAAAAATAACCTCTCCAAGAAAAGCTCTCATCAAAAAAGAAATAAATAGATATTTTGGATCAGCAATATATGTATTTAACACCGCATTCGGAGTAATTATTTTATTAATTGCCAGCATAGCAAGCATCTTTTATACCAAAGAAAAACTTATCTCTTTAATTGGAACAAATATAGATGCTTCTTCTTTCATGTTAGTATTTTATTTACTATTATTTGTAATAGGTTTTTCAGTAACCACTAATAGTAGTATCTCAATAGAAAGAAATAATTTCTGGATTCTAAAAATGCTTCCCATTCATCCAAAAGAAGTATTTAAAGCTAAAAAAAGTGTTAATTTATTATTGCTAATTCCAGTAGTAACAATAAGTTTAATAATGTTTAGACTAAGTAATTACATAACTTATACAGAAATGACATATTTACTTATATTATCCATAGTAGCAAGCTTTTTAATAGCAAACTTTGGTCTTATATGTAATTTGTTATTTCCAAAACTTGATGCTCAAAATGACACAGTTATAATAAAACAATCAATGTCATCATTACTAGGAATCATCATACCTATGATATTAATAGTAATTTATATAATTGTAATAGATAGTTTAAATTTAAATCAAAACAGCATACTAATTCTAACTATAATAATCATCAGTATTCTGTTAATATCTACTCAAATAATTCTAAATACCTGGGGAGTAAAAAAATATAAAAAGTTAAGTTAACCAATAAAGAAGAAATAATGTTTAATCTGTATATTTCTTCTTTATTTTTGCTATATATTACCACAAAATAACATTTTTTTCAAGACTTGTAATTTGCTCTAAATAGTAGTATTAAAAATTAGAGGTGAAAGAAATGGAAAACAAAAACATAACAGCGTTAGTAAGTGCATTTGCAAGATGTTATCATTATAAGAATAATAAATATAGAATTTTTAGTGATAATTGTGCAGAAAAGATTTTAAGTAATAAGGAGTATAATGAAATTGCAAATAGCATGTCAAAAGGAATTAAGTTTTTCAATCCTAACTTTGTAGGAACAAAAGAAAATGCTTTAAGATGGATAGTAGATAATCAGTTGTCTCCATCAGTACTAGGAAGAAGTGCTTTTTGTGAGAAGTCACTATTTAACGCTATTAAACTTGGATGTAAACAATATTTAATTTTCGCATCAGGTTATGATACATTTGCTTATAGAAATAATATAAAAAGTTTAAAAGTATTTGAAATTGATAAAAGTGAAATGATTGAAGACAAAATAAAAAGATTAGATAATAGTAAATTAGATTATTCAAAAGTTAATTTTATCAAATGTGATTTTACAAAAGAAAATTGGATTAACAATATCAAAAAAAGTATATATAACAAAAATCAAATATCATTTAGTAGTTTACTTGGAATTAGTTATTACTTAACAAAAGAAGAATTTTATAGACTAATTAATCATATCTCTAATATAGTTTGCAAAGGTAGTAGTATAGTTTTTGATTATCCAACTTATGAAGAAAGTAAAGAAAAAGAAATTAATGAAAAATTAGCAAGCAGTGCTAATGAAAAGATGAAATCAAAATATTCATACCAAGAGATAGAAGATATACTATCGAAAAATGGTTTTTTAATTTACGAACATCTAAATCATAAAGAAATGACTAGTACTTATTTTGAAAAATATAATATATTAAATCCAAATAACAAAATAATCGCACCAAAAGGAGT
>CAYVXN010000018.1:0-13838 GCA_964455135.1 uncultured Mycoplasma sp. | reverse complement strand
CCTGAGGGATCACCATTTTTAAAAATATGCTATCAGAGATTCTGATAGTTTTTTTTGTGAATTGATCAAAAAACATTTGACATTTTCGAACATTTGTGCTATAATTTAAACACTTATTGGAAGATTACCAATTATTATAAAGGGGGTTAGGTAATATGGATAATAAGAAATTACATTATCATTTTGAATATGTTAATGAGAACGAATTTAGAAAAAAAGAAAGATCTGTAAGAAAGTACAATATGTTAGCGTATAAAAAACTTACTTTTGAATATTACCCAAGTATTAGAGAAGGTAAATTCTTAGGTAAACTTATATCTACTGATAAAAAAGAAAACACAATGACATATGAACTTAAACTTCCAACTGATCATCTTTTTGCCAAAGTTCATGGAGATGTAACTTTACATTATACAGTTTATGAAGATTCTAGAATAGTTTTACTTACTAATATTACTCCTGATTCAATTCTTGAAGAAGGACACAGAAGTGAACTTAGTACTTATAAAGGAGTAATGATATCTAAAACTAATGCAGAAAAAGACATGTTTAAAGTTAACTTACTTAATGCACTTAATAATAAGTAATTATAAAAATATTAATATAAACTAAAACTGATATTTAGATATATTCTATTTATCAGTTTTTAAATATATATTGGAGGGTATTTATGAATGGAGTTATTTTAATAAACAAGGAAAAAGGGTGCACCTCAAGAGAGGTTGTTAACGCTGTAAGCAAAATATTAAACACAAAAAAAGTTGGACATTTTGGCACACTTGATCCTCTAGCAGAAGGCTTATTAATACTAGGAATTGGTTCCTACACTAAAATAGGTAATTACTTAAAAGATGATACCAAAGAATATATCGCAGAAGTATTAATCGGAACTTCTACAGATACTTATGATATTACAGGAAATATTTTAAAAAAAGAAGAAAACTATAATTTAAATAAAAAAACACTAGAAGAAACTTTATCTAGTTTCAAAGGAAAATATCTCCAAGAAGTCCCAATTTATAGTGCAGTTAAAGTTGGTGGAAGAAAACTCTATGATTACGCAAGAAAAGGAGAAAAAGTTTCACTTCCAAAAAAAGAAGTAGAGATATTTGATATAAAACTACTTAATACTTATAAAAAAGAAGAAAAAAATTATTTTAAATTCAAAGTTTTAGTAAGTAAAGGAACCTATATTAGAAGTTTAATAAATGATTTATCTAAAAAAATTAATATTCCTCTTTGTATGAGTAATCTAACTAGAACAAAACAAGATAAGTTTTTACTTAAAGATGCCTATAATATTTCAGATATAGAAAATGGAAACTATAAATTAATTAATATAAGAGAAATTATAGAATTAGAAGAAAAAGAAATAGATAAAATAAATGAAAAAAAAGTATTAAATGGTTCTTTACTAGAAAAAAACACTAATAAATATATTTTATTTACTAAAAACAAAGAAGATATTGTTTTATATGGACCTTATAAAGATAAAATGAAACCATATTTATTCTTTAAAAAAGACTTAAAATAATATATAATTATAATAGGAAGTGATAAATGTGGATTTTAATAGTTTAGCAGAACTAAAACAAAGAGTAATGCCTGCTCTTAGAAAAAAAGCAAATGATTTTAAGATGCTTGGTCTTAATTACAATGAAGAAGACATTTGGAATTATTTAAAATATAATAAATGGATGAAAAGTAAAAATCTATCTTTAAACGAGATAGTTAATGATATTTTAAAAATTACTAAAGATGATTTAAACTAAGATAAAAGAGGTGACTTTTAGTGGATAACAGAGTAATTAGTTATGATGATTTGAAATTAAAATTAGATGAATATTTAACAAAAGAAGAAGTAAAAGAAATAGATAAAGCATATATTTATGCAAAAGAAAAGCATAAAGGCCAATATAGAAAAACAGGAGAAGAATATATAAATCATCCTCTTTTTGTTGCTTATATTTTAACATCTATTAATGCTGACAAGGATACAATAATATCAGCACTTCTTCATGATACAATTGAAGATACCGAAGCAAGTAAAGCAGAAATTAAAGAAATGTTTGGAGCAGTAGTGGCCCAATTAGTGGATGGTGTCACAAAAATCAATAACATTAATGTTTCTACTGATAATGAATATCTTACAAGCTACTATAAAAAAATAATAGTAGGTATGAGTGAAGATGTTAGAGTAATAATCATAAAACTTGCAGATCGTCTTCACAATATGAGAACTCTTTATGCGCTTGATCATGAAAAACAAAAAAGAAAAGCTAAAGAAACATTAGAAATTTTAGCACCAATTGCACATCGTCTTGGAATGAATAAAATTAAAAGTGAGCTTGAAGAACTATCATTAAAGTATTTAAAACCTGAGGCTTATCGTGATGTAGCAGAAAAACTAAATAAAACAAAAAAAGAACGTGAAGAATGCGTAAAAAAAATGATGGACGAAGTAAGTGCTCTTTTAAAACAAAATAATATTAAACATGAGATAAAAGGTCGTGCTAAAAGCATTTATAGCATATATAAAAAACTTGATAAAGGTCGTAGTTTTAATGATATTTATGATCTTTTAGCGATTAGAATTTTAGTAGATAAAGAACAAGAATGTTATTTAGCACTTGGACTTATTCACTCAAAATATAAACCTGTTTCTAAACGTTTTAAAGATTTTATTGCTATGCCTAAAACTAATCTTTACCAAACTCTTCATACCACAGTTTTTGGATTAGAAGGAAACTTATTTGAAATTCAAATAAGAACATATGAAATGGATGAAATAGCAGAAAACGGAATAGCGTCTCACTGGGCTTATAAAGAACAAAAAAATGCTGCAGTAGAAATGCAAAATATTACAGAACAAAAACTTCAATTTTATAAATCAATTATTGAACTTAAAGATGATAAACTAACAAGTGAAGATTTTGTAGAAAAGATCAAAAACGAAGTTTTAAGTAACAATATCTATGTCTATACTCCAAAAGGAGACGTAATAGAAATGCCAAAGGGGGCTACTCCAATAGATTTTGCCTACAGAGTGCATTCTCAGGTTGGAGATAAAATGACCGGAGCTATTGTTAATAATAATATGGTTCCTCTAACTTATGAACTTCAAAATGCAGATATCATAAAAATAATTACTAACAATAACTCAAAAGGACCATCTAGAGAATGGCTCAATATTGTAAAAACAACTGGAGCTAAAAATAAAATTAAAAGTTTCTTTAATAGAACAACAAAAGAAGATTATATTGCCCAAGGAAAAGACTTACTCGAAAAAGAACTAAGAAGAAGAAAAATACCTCTATCAGAATTTATGAATCAAGACAATTTAGATAAAGTATTTAAAGAATTTAAACTTGATAGTATTGAAGATATTTATCTAAATATTGGTAATAACAAATTTTCTGCTAAAAGTATTGTAAAAAAAGAATCTACTCAAAAGATTTCTAAAAAACCAGTAAAAACAGAAGTAAAAAAAGGAGATAATGATGTAGTAGTCGGAGAAACAAAAAATGTTGCGACTATTATTGCTAATTGTTGTCTTCCTGTTCCTGGTGATGAAATAGTTGGTTATATAACTAAATCAAATGGGATAAGGATACATAGAAAAGATTGTAGCAACATTGAGTTTTTTGATGAAAGAAAAATAAATGCTACTTGGAATACAAACTTAGACAGCAAATATAATAGTGAGTTAATTATTCACACCACTTCTAGTGAAAACATAATAGCGGATATAGTTCAAACCGCAGTATCTATGTCTATAGTAGTAGAAAATGTAAATTTAATTAACAAAAGCAGTAACAACGTTTACTCAGTCGCTGTTTTAGTAAAAGACTTAAACGATTTAAATAAATTTATGACAAACTTATCAAAAATTAAATATGTTAATGATGTAGAAAGGATTAAAAGATAATGAAAGTGATACTTCAAAGAGTAAAAAAAGCAAGTGTTTCTGTGGATAAAAAAACAGTAGGACAAATTGACAAAGGCTTACTTATTTTAGTAGGGTTTACCAAAGAAGATAAAGAACAAGAAATAGATTGGATGATAAACAAAATAACAAATTTAAGAATATTTGATGATGAAAATGGAATAATGAACTTATCAGTAAAAGATGTAAAAGGTTCTATTTTATCAGTTTCCCAGTTTACTTTATATGCTGATAGCAAAAAAGGTAACAGACCAAGTTATATTAACGCTCTCGGAGGAGAAGAAGCAATTAAATTGTATGAAATTTTTAATAAAAAACTAAGAAATACTGGAATTTCCACAGAAGAAGGAATCTTCGGAGCAGATATGGAAGTATCTCTTATTAATGATGGACCTGTTACAATAATTCTAGAAAAATAAAAAACTATTTAAAATAACCAAAAATTCTTAAGAAGAAATTTACTGTTTCTTCTTATTTTTTTCTTTTAAATATTTTATTCATGTTTTACACTTTTACTTATACCACTAAAAAAACTTAAAAGGACTAAATTGAAAAGTTTATTTACTTATGTGTTATATTTTTCTTTTAATACTAATATATTTTATTAGTAAGGAGGGATTATATGAAACAAACAATACCTTTTAAGAAAGATATAACTTTTAAAACTAAAATAGGAGAACTTACTGCTATTTCTTTAGATAATGATCTTACTTTAAAAGGAGAAGATTTAATAGTAGGAAATTTTTATATAAGCGGAAATTATAAAATGCACGAAGGTTCAATCACAGAAGAGGAATATAGTTATAAAATACCATGTGAAATAGCAATCAGTGATGAGTATGACACATATGATGCTACTATCGATATTGATGACTTTTACTATGAAATAATTAATGATGAAATTTTAAGAGTTAATATAACAGTAATACTTGATAACTTAGAAAAAAAAGAAGAGTTTTTAAAAAAAGAAGATAGAAGTGAAGAAATAGAAGTACTAACAGATGAAAGCAAAGAAGAGACAGAAAAAAAAGTTTTTGAAGATGAAATAAATCTATCAATTGATAACGAATTTAAAGAAGAAATACTAGAAAAACCAAACAACGATCGCATTACATCTTTTTACGAAACAAAAGAAAAAGTAAAGAAACAAACAGATACATTTTTAACATATAAAGTATATATTTTTAAGGAAGCAGACACTATAGAAAGTATTCTAGAAAAATACAATATAACAAAAGAAGATCTTAGTGATTACAATAATTTAGAAGAAATAAAAGCAGGTTCTAAACTTGTAATTCCAAGCTCTAATGATTAATTATAAGTTATTAAAAAAAAATGGTATTACTCCAAAAAACATAAAAAAGATAAATAATTCTTTTTTAGTAGATACAGGAGATAAAAAATATGTTTTAAAGGATAAACAAAATGATATTGATAAAAAATTTAATTATTTGTTATCAAGAAATTTTGATTACTTTCCAAATCACATCTCAGTAGGAGATTATGACATATACGAATATATAGAAAATGTTAATATTTCAGATGAAGAAAAATTATATGAAATAGTGGATTTAATGAGTCTATTACATACTAAAACAACTAGATATAAAAACATTGATATTGATGATTATAAAGCTATTTATGAAAAACTAGATAAAGAAATAGAGTATTTAAATATTTATTATAACGAACTAAATGATTTAATAGATAGAGAAATATACATGTCACCATCTCATTATCTTTTAGCACTTAATATATCAAAAATTTACAGTGCACTTTCTTTCTGCAGAGATGAACTTGAAAACTGGTATGAAATTATCAAAAATAACCCTAAACAAAGAGTTGCATATATTCATAACAATTTAGAACTTGATCATTTAGTAAGAAACACCGATCCCTATCTAATAAGCTGGGATAAGTCAAAAGTTGATTTACCTATTTTTGATTTAATAAATTTATATAATAAATACTATCAAAAAACTGATTTTGATATACTACTTAATAACTATCAAAAAAGATATCCTCTTAAAGAAGAAGAGTTAAAACTATTTTTTATAAAAATATCAATTCCTAAAAAGATTGAATTTGACATAGATGAACTTGAAAATACAAGAAGAGTTAAGAAAGTACTTGAATTACTAAATAAAGGAGATAAGCTTATCCATCCTTATTATAGTAAAAGTACTAATTAATTCTTTTTTTATATAACAGAAAAGTTATGCTTAGTTTTACTACCTTTAACAAAAAACAAATCACTTACTAAAAAAATCAAAAAATATCTTGAAACGACCAATATTTTAGTATATAATTTTTATAGAATGAGAGGGTGTTATTATGTTAGGAAAGATAATAGAAATAAGAGATGAAAAAGTAAAGGTAAAAATGTCAATTGATATAAACCTTCAACCAAGTTTATCAAATTTACATGTTGTTTTTGAGGAAGACGGAAAAAAAGTAGTCGGAGAAATAACTACAATAGATGAAGAGTATTTAACAATTGTCATAATCGGAGAAATAATCGCAGGAAGATATTTTCCAGGAGTTCAAAAAAAGCCAAGCTTTAAAGCAGGTGTTAGAATAATTAATATGGAAGAACTTTCTCTTATCCTTGGACCATCTACTCCAAGTACAGGTACATTTTATTTAGGAGAATCTTCTATATATAATAATTATGGTATAAATATTGGAATAAATAACTTCTTTTCTAATCATTTTGCCATTATAGGAAATTCAGGTTCTGGTAAAAGTTGTGCTACCGCGACTATTATGCAAAATTTATTTTATTCAAACCATGCACCAGTAAACTCTAATATATTTGTTTTTGATGCATATGGAGAATATCACCATGCATTTGCTAAATTAAATGAAGTTAATCCAAATATTGCGTACAAAAGCATAACAACTAATCCTAATGAGTTATCAGAAGAACAATTAAGAATTCCTCTTTGGCTTATGGGAACTGATGGAATAGCTATGCTTTTAGATGTAAATGAACCTAATCAAATTCCAATAATTGAAAAAACTTTAACTCTTTTACCAATTTTATCTAGAAATGATGAAAGTGTCCAAAAATATAAAAATCATATCATTGCTAAATGTTTAAGAGATATCATTTTAACAGGAAAATCAGCATCAAGTGTTCGTAATCAAATTATATCCGTTCTAACTTACTATAATACTCCCGATCTTAATTTAGATTTAAAAATAGTAGAACCAGGTTATACTAGAACATTAAAACAATGTTTATATGTAAATGATAACGATAGTATGTCTGCTATTGAAAATGTAGTCGGGGCAATAACTCATTTTATTATAGATGATTTAGATTACACAGTAAGCGAACCAGTTCCATTTACTTTAGAAGATTTTGATAAAGCATTATCATTTGCATTAATATCAGAAGGTATATTAAAAAGTGATAAAGTATATGATTATGCAAACATTTTAGCAGTACGTACTAGTAGTTTAATTGAAGGACAGTATAATTCTTACTTTGATTGCAAAGAATATATAACAGAAGAAGAGTATATAAATAGATTAATGACTACAAGTGATGGCAGAAAAGCTCAAATACTTAACTTCAACATTAACTATGTAGATGATAGATTTGCTAAAGTTTTAGTAAAAGTTTTATCTAAAATTTTGTTTAATCAATGTGTAACGGCACAAAATCGTGCAAGCAAAGCTTATCATATTCTAATTGAAGAAGCTCATAGATATGTTCAAAACGATACAGATACCAAATTATTTGGATATAATATTTTTGATCGTATTGCTAAAGAAGGTCGTAAATATGGAATTTTACTTGGTTTTATTACTCAAAGACCATCTGAAATAAGTGAAACTGCCATCAGTCAATGTTCTAACTTCTTAATATTTAGAACAATGCATGCAAGAGATGTTAATTATCTAGAAACAATGATGCCTAATGTTACAAAAGACACAATAAACACCATAAAGACTTTACAACCAGGAACATGTATGACATTTGGTTCAGCTTTTAAAATACCGATTTCAGTAAAACTACAAATGCCAAATCCATCACCACTTTCAAGTAATGCTCAAATCGAACAAATCTGGTATTGACAAAATTAGAAAAAACTGATATCATAGCCAAATAAAAACAGGGGGTTTTTGCTATGACATATAAATATAATACATATGAAGATGCCGTATTTGCATTAGATAATGAATTTGTACAAACTTATGAACTTCTTTATAGTAAAATTAATCCTATATTTTGGAAAGATTATAATTTTGTTAAAGAAGTAGTAAAAAGAAATGGATTCGCAATAAAATATGCAGACGAAAAATTAAGAAACAATGAAGAACTGGCAAAAATTGCAATTAAAAATAATTGGCAAGCTTACAGGTTTATAGACCCAGCTTTGTTATATAATCCAGAAATTCTTGAATTTTTAGGAAAAGAAGGAAAGCTTGATTATATTGATTGCATAGATGAAATAACTAAAAAAAGAATGCACATAAAAACGACAGAAGAAATTTATTTTAACTACGAAGAAGCATTAAAAGAACTTAAAGAAACACTTTATTTAGAAGAAACTTGTCAAAAAATTAGTCCAAAATTATGGAAAAATTATGATTTTGTAAGAGAAGCAATAAAAATAAATGGAACTTTAATAAAATATGCAGATGAAAAATTTAGAAAAGATAGAGGACTTGCCAAAATTGCAGTAAAAAATAATTGTGAAGCTTTTAAATCAATCGATATAAGTTTGATGAGTGGTAAAAGATTTATTTCAGTTTTAGAAGAAAATGGAAAATTAAACGATCCAGAGATACAAATTTTAATAAAAAAAGCTGAATTAATGAAGAGAAAAGAACAAGAATTAAAAGCAAAAGAAATGATAAAAAAATTTATAGAATCAGATTTTAATAAAGATGAATTTAAAAAAGAAAACAGAATAAGAGAAAAAACTTTCAATAATTATATGGAGATTGTAAAAGACATTGACAAAGATTTATATGAAAAATGCAAACTAAGAATAAATAATCAAAATGCTGAAAAGGATAACATTGATAAAATTTATCATATAGCAGTAAAAAGTGCCAATGATATAGTTAATGGAATAAAAGAGGGAGTTATAGAAAAAGAAGAAAAAAGACCATTTGATGCCCTTGATTATTATGACAATACAAGTTATGATTACAATGAATTATTTGCTAGAGTTAAAGGAAAAGTAAGTGAAGAAGATATAACAATCTTATCTGACTTCTTTAAAAAAACAAAAAGTGTAAAAAATAAATTAAGAAAACAAGCAATATTATCTGTAAAAAATATGGCAATGGGCGAAGATGGACAATTATACGAAATAGTAACATCTGAAGATAAAGAAGCAATATTTAAGTTTCTAGAACAAAATGGATATCCCCTAAGAGAAGGAACTTATTATGCTGCTAAAAAAAGATATTTAAATGGATATTTAGATTTATCTGATTATTACAACGAAAAACCAAAACAAAGAACAAGATAAACATAATTTGACAAAAATAATAAAAATTGATATTATTCATAATAGTTGTGATAACGAAAGAAATAGTAACAAGAAAAACTTATTTAAGTGAGTTTGGAAATAGTGAAAACCAAATAATAAGTCCTTGCGAACGCATCTTTCTAGCAAAAACCGTATATCTAGCGTTAAAGATTAAAGTGCATAGAGATTCTATTGACATAAGGTGGTACCGCGAAAATATTCGTCCTTATACAATAGAATTTTTTAATTTAAGGAGAGTGAAAACATGAGTAAAATAAAAGAAACAGAAAAATATTTAAAAGAGGTAATTAATGGATTAGGATATGAAACAGACAAAGTTAAATTAGAATCAAGTTCTATGAAAAACCTAGGACAATTTCAATTAAACATAGCTATGCCTCTTGCTAAAAAATATAAGAAAAATCCAAGAGAAATAGCAGAAGAAATAACTAAAAAACTAGATAACAGATTTATTAATGTAAATATAGCAGGACCAGGTTTTATTAATTTATCATTTAATGAACAAGAACTTTTAGACTATAGTAACAAAGCAATTGAAGATTTTAATGTTCACATTGACAAAGAAAATCCAAAAACAATTGTCGTAGATTACGGTGGAGCAAATGCTGCTAAGGCACTTCATGTAGGACATATGAGAGCAGCCAATATAGGAGAAGCATTAAAAAGACTTGCTAAGTTATATAATGAAAAAGTTATCGGAGATGTTCATCTTGGAGATTTAGGACGTCAAGCAGGAATGTTAATTTCACAGTTAAAACTTGAAAGACCTGATTTACCTTATTTTGATCCAAATTTTAAAGGAAAATATCCGAAAATAGATTTAACACCTGAAGATTTAGGAAGAATGTATCCAAAAGCTAATATTTCAGCCAAAGAAGATCCAAAAAGAATGGAAGAAGTACGTTTCATAACCGCAGAAATTGATAAAGGCAATGAAGTATACACAAAACTATGGAAGCAAATGGTAGATATTTCTTCAGTAGAAATAAAAAAAGTATATGATGAATTAAATTGCAGTTTTGAGCTTTGGGAAGGAGAACTTGATGCCTTTAAAGAAATACCAGAAGTACTTGAAATTATGAAACCTTTCCTATACGAATCAGATGGAGCACTTATCATGGATGTAGCAAATGAAGAAGACACAAAACCAATGCCACCTTTAATGGTAATAAAAAGCGATGGTGCAACAATATATGCAACTCGTGATTTAGGTACAATTCATTCCAGAATGAAAAGATTTAATCCAGGTGAAATATGGTATGTTGTAGATCAAAGACAAGCTCTATACTTCGAACAAGTATTCCGTGGCAGTTACATCTCAGGACTTGTACCAAAAACAACTATACTTTCACATTATGGATTTGGAACAATGAATGGAAAAGATGGTAAACCATTTAAAACAAGAGATGGTGGAGTACTAAAACTATCTGATTTAATGGACTTAGTAAGAGAAGAAATAGATAAAAGAATAAAACCAGAAATAACTGGAGAAGAAAGAAAAAATATAAAAGAAAAACTTACAATTGCGGCAATAAAATTTGCAGATCTTTCTCCAATAAGAAAAACAGATTATATCTTTGATCCAGTAAAATTTAGTTCATTTGAAGGAAAAACAGGACCTTATGTTTTATATACAATGGTTCGTATAAAATCAATTTTAAATAAAATTAATAAAAACAAAGAAATAAAAATAGAAAAAATAGTAAACGAAGATATGGAAAATATCTTAGTAAAAATAGTTGAACTTTCTAGAACTTTAAAAAGTTCTTATGATGAAAAAACTTTAAATTATATAACAGATTATTTATATGACTTATGTAGTTTATTTAATAAGTTCTATTCTAAATATAGTATTATTAACGAAAAAGATGAACAAATTAAAAATTCTTATATTGCTATGATTAATTTAATTTATAATACATGTTCAAAATTACTTGATATATTAGCAATAGAAACTGTAGAAAAGATGTAAATTAGTTAAAAAGTAAAGAAGCTAAATATTATCTAGTTTCTTTACTTTTATATTTGTATTTAAGAAAACCTCGTTTATTTTATCATTTTCAGGATCTATTTTAACTTTGTAAATAATTTTTTCATCAAATCTCTTTTCCACAACCAGAAATTTGCTACTTAAATTATTAAGAAGTTTTAAATCATCATACGAAGAGCTAAGCTCATAATAATTATATAAAACATATTCTTCTATTACAGAGTTTTTAAGAGTTTCTCTAGTAGCTTTACTATATGCTCTAATTAATCCTCCAGCACCAAGTTTTATTCCGCCAAAATATCTAATAACTACAGCCAAAACATTAACAAGATCATTTTTAAGTAATACTTCCATAATTGGAGCGCCTGCTGTACCACCTGGCTCTCCATCATCAAAATACTTTTGTTTATTAGAAAGTCTAAATGCATAAACAATATGAGTAGCATCTTTATATTTTAAAGAAAACTCTTTTAAATATTCTATAATTTTTTCCTCACTATCCACATATTTTAAATAACAAATAAATCTAGAGTTTTTTATAACAATTTCATTCGTTACATCATTTTTTATAGTTCTCATAAAATCACCATCTTAATTATAAACTCTTATTACATATTTTACAATATTACTATTTTTGATATAATTATAAATATAAAAAAGGAGGGATATTCATGAAAGAAAAACTAACTCTTATTCCTGAAAAGCCAGGTTGTTATCTTATGAAAAATAAAGATGGATTAATTATCTATGTTGGAAAAGCTAAAAATTTAAAAAGACGAGTTAACTCTTACTTTAATAAGATTCACACAGGCAAAACAAAAGTACTAGTTAGTCAAATAACAGATTTTGAATATATAGTTACTAATAGTGAAACAGAGTCTCTTATTTTAGAAATAAACTTAATAAAAAGATATAATCCTAAATATAATATTCTTTTAAAAGATGATAAAACATATCCTTACATAGTTTTAACAAATGATAAATATCCTTCTCTTAAAATAGTAAGAAGTAAGTCACGAAAAAAAATAAAAGGTAAAGTTTTTGGACCCTTTCCAGGAGTAATGAGTGCCAAAAACACAGTTAATTTGATAAATAGAATCTATCCACTTAAAAAATGTGATAAGTTAAAAAAGAAAGTTTGCTTATACTATCACATTAATGAATGTCTCGGTTACTGTGAAAAAAAAGTACCTTTTGAAACAACTAATCAAATGCTTGAAGAAATAACTAAAATTTTAAATGGTGATTATAAATTCTTAACAAAAAAATTAGAAAATGCTATGGAAAAGGCAAGTGGAAATTTAGAATATGAAAAAGCATTAGAAATAAGAAACCTTATCGAAGACATTGAAACAACTATTAGTAAACAAATAATAGTGTCAAATATAAAATATAATTTTGATGTTTTTGGATTTTATGAAATAGACAATTTTTTAGCAATAGAGACAGTATTCATAAGAGATGGAGTAGTAATAGGAAAAGTAAATAAAATAATTAATGATTATTTAGATAGAGATGATGCTTATATAAGATATATCACTTACTTTTACGATAAATTTCCTCTTCCTAAAAAAATAATAGTTAATGATATACCAGAAGTAAAAATGTTAGAAAGTGTTTTAGAAACAACTATTCAAGTGCCTAAAAAAGGAGACATAAAAAAGATACTTAATATGGCTAATGTTAATGCTGAAATTTCTTCAAAAGAAAAAATTGAAAGAATAAGAAAAGATGATTTGATAAGATATGAAAGTATAGAAGTCTTAAAAAGAATTTTATCATTAGAAAAATTAGAAAGAATAGAACTTTTTGATAACTCACATCTTTTCGGGACTTATTATGTCGGAGCAATGGTTGTTTTTAAAGATTTCTTGCCAGATCGTAATGAGTATCGTAAATATAAAATTGATAGTCATACCAAAGATGATTTAACAGCTATGAAAGAAGTAATTTATAGGAGATATCAAAAAGCTTTACTCGAAAAAACACAGTTACCTGATCTCATTGTAGTAGATGGTGGACCACTTCAAATTAATGCAACAAAAGAAGTATTAGATAGTTTAAAATTAAATATTCCCTTAATAGGACTAAAAAAAGATAAAAGTCACAAAACTTCCAAACTTGTTTTATCAAATCTTACAGAAATAGACATAAAAAATAAAAATTTATTTGTTTATCTTTACAAAATGCAAGAAGAAGTTCATCGATTTGCTATAACTTATCATCGTAATATTAAAAACAAAGGAATGCTTCAAAGCATTTTAGAAGATGTACCAGGAATTGGAGAAAAAAGAAGAAAAGAACTTCTAAAAAAATATTCAAGCTTATCAAAAATAAAAAGTGCTTCAGTAGAAGAATTAAGTAAAATAATTCCTGAAGAAGTAGC
>CAYVXN010000017.1:0-14105 GCA_964455135.1 uncultured Mycoplasma sp. | reverse complement strand
CAATAGTAAGCATTAATATAAGTATCGCAGGAACTACATAACAAAGTATTTTTACGATCATATTTATAAAATAAAATATTTGAAGAACATTACTTGTTTCACAAAAAGCTCTAAGTATCATAATATCTCCTTTCAAACAATAAATAAACTGACTAATTACTTTCTTTTAAATTTATTATACAACATTTAATCAATAAAAACCTTCTTTATATTAGGAGAATTAGTTACATAAACAATTGTTGCATAACATAAATCAAATTCAAGTATATCACCTAGTTTTATATCTCTTTTTGCATCTTCAACATCTATTATTGTATGATCACTAGATGCTCCGACAACAAAAGCTCCTTCTTCATTTAATATAAGTTCATCTATAAAGGCATAATCTACTTTTCCAATAGCAAGAAGTGCTCTTTTTCTAATACCTCTATCTTCATAAGTTGGTTTATTACCAAAAGCATCTACAAATATTTCTCCAACTGGATGAGTAGGTTTATTTTTTACTTCTATTACTTCACACCTAAGTTTAAACACATCTTGATACATATCACTCATGTCATATCCCCAAAGATCTTTTAAATCCTTAGCAAGAAGTATTCCTTCTCCTACCCTAAGATTATTAATTCTTTCAGGCATATTTTTCTCAAATATTCTAGGTAAACTAGTAGTAGCACCACCTGAAATAATATCTAGTTTTCTTCCTATTTTATCTTCTATCTTTTCAGCTACCGAAACAAGTTCATTTAGTTTTTCCTCTGTTGGAGTAATCGCTCCATAACAACCAAGATTAGTACCAATTCCAGATAGATATAAATTAGAAAGATCATTTTCTACCAATAAAGCTGCCTCTATTATATCATCTTCACTCCAAAAACCTTCTCTTAAATCACCAAGATCTTTCATAAGAATTACCTTATGAATTTTATCCTGTTTTTTAGCCTCTTCATTTAAAGCTTTTAAAACTTCTATTTCACTATTTAAACTAATGTCAGTTACTCTAACAACATCACTTACTTCACTAAGCATTGGAATTCTAATCATCATAAGTGGAGCTTTTACTTTTCCTTTTAAAGGTTCAAGCTGTTCAATTCTAGATGATCCAATATAAGATACTCCTTCTTCATCAAAAGCTTTTGCAACTTCAAAAAAGCCACTAGAACCTTTAATTATTCCTGCTATTTCTACTCCTTCCTCCATGCATTTATTTTTAACTTGTCTTATATTACTTTTTAATTTTTTTAAATCAATTATAAGTTCTGGATATTTACCCATATATCATCACACCTTTTTTATTTATTTTCATTTGTTTTAGATATTATCTTTTCTTTTAATTTTTCCTCTTCTTCTAAAACAGTATAAGCAATTTTACCTACTAAAGTTTTAGGAAGTTCTTTCCTAAATTCAAATATTTTAGGCATAGCATACTTAGCTACGTACTTTTCACAATATTCTTTTATCTCTTTTTCAACATCTTCATCTAATTTAACTTCTTTTTTTAAAACTACAAAAGCTTTTGCAATTTGACCCCTATATTTATCAGGTACTGGAATAACTGTTGAAGTAGCAACATATTCATGTTTATTAATAATTCCTTCAATATAAGATGGATAAATGTTATAACCAGATGAAATAATTATTCTTTTAAGTCTTGATTTAAAATAAACAAAACCATCTTCATCTATACATCCTATATCTCCAGTATGAAGCCATAAATTTCCATCTTTATGAACTTTTAAAGTATCGTTTGTTTCTTTCTCATCATCTAAATATCCCATCATAACAGTAGGACCACTTATACAAATTTCTCCATCTTGCATGCACTTTGCTTCTTTAATTGTACCAATTTCAACAATCTTATAAATCATATCAGGAAAAGGAATTCCTATGCTTCTATTTTTATGCATATTAGTTGGAGTAAGACAAGTAGCAGCACAAGCTTCAGTAAGACCATATCCTACTCTTATTTTAGCACTAGATCCATACTTTTTAAACATATCATTATACTTAACAAGATTTTCTTCATCCATAACATCTCCGCCAGAGACTATGCAGTTAATTGAAGAAAAATCACCTTCTTTAAGATTCTTGTTGTTGTAAAGAGCTTCAAATAAAGTAGGAACACCCACTAAAAAGTTTGGTTTAGTTTTTCTAATGAGTTCCACTAATTTCTTAGCTTTAAAAGTTGGAACAAGAATACATTTCATGCCAATATGTAAACAAGTATGAATACATACTCCAAGACCAAACCCATGAAAAATAGGCATAATACAAAGAATAGAATCTCCTTCTTTCGCAGGATCACACATAAAATGAGCTTGATACGCTAAAGCATTAAACGAAAGATTAGAAAGCATAATTCCCTTTGGAGTACCACTTGTTCCCCCACTATAAAGAACAACTGCTAAATCACTATCTTTTCTTGAAACTGTATAATCTTCATAATAATTATGTCCTTTTTGAATAAACTTTTTATAAGACATAACTTCCCTATTTTGAAAAGCCTTTAAAAACACTTGTTTTATTTTCTTTATAGCTTTAGTAACATCAGTATTAAAAATAGAATACATAGTCTTCTTAAGACCTTTCAAACTATACCCAGCTGAAGATACTATTACTTTATTAACACTAGTATTATTAATAATATTTATAACTTTTTTATAATCAATATCAATAGTCATAATAAATTTAGATTTAGTCTTATTAAGAAAAAACTCTATTTCTTTTTCACTAGAAAGTGGATGAATCATATTAGAAACAGCTCCAACCATATTAACTGCATAAAACATAAAAAGAGCTTCTGGAGTATTAGGCATACAAATGCTAACAACATCTCCTTCCTTAACCCCAATTGTTTTTAAAGATTTAGCACAATCAATTACATTATCCATCAATTCTTTATAAGTATATTTGTTATTAAAATATTCAATTGCCTCAAGATCTGGATACTTTAAAACAGTATCCATCAAAACGTCAACCATAGAGCCTTTTGGATATTCTAAATGATGAGGAACATCCCCATAAAAATCATACCAACGATAATCATCTTTATTTAATTTCAACTTTAGCATTACAATCATCCTCCAAAAGTTTTGGATTATCAAGAATATACTCAAGTAATTGAATAGACTTTATCATATAAAAACCATCTGCTATTCTTTCATCTAAGGTTATTCCAAAATTACAAAAATCTCTTATTTCTTTTTTACCATCCTCATTTATTATTTCTTTTTTATAAATTTTACCCATTGTAACTAAAATAGAATTAGTACCAAAATCAGTAATATTATGATATATAGCTTCTTTAGAACCAATACTTCCAATATTAGACATAACAACACTACTATAATATAGTATTTCTTTTGTCATAGAACTAGGAACTAAATCATACCTATCTAAAAGTTTAAACACCCAAACAACAAAAGCCCTGATAGGTTTTGGCATTTTACCTATCTTTGCAACAAAATCATCAGTACCACTAGAAGAACTATTTCTAGTCTTTTTAACTCTTTTAGAAATGCTATCACTTATACTAAATAAATTATCATTTTCATTAATTTTTAAAACTTGCATAAGCTCTTCTGAATCATCATCAAAAGTAGTTTTAGCAACATAAGAAACAGTTACCTCATTTCTCTGATAAAAATGACCATTTACAATAAATCTATTAAGATAAGGTCTATTATAAATAACTTTACCTATCGCAGTAGCAAATACATGAAAATAAGTTATATGTCTTTCTTTATTTTTTTTATTTACCTCTTCAACATACTTTTTAAGTTCAGTCACATCAATTTCTTGATTTACATAAACTTCACTTTCACATCTTTTCTTTTTCAAATGATACATAATATAATTCATTCCATTTAAATTAGTTATTCTCCTGCCATCTCTTCGATCTTTAAAATTTTTCATTTACTTTCTCACCCTCTTTAAAACATTTATAGTTTCTTTAACTGTATCTTCTAAAGTAGATAAATAATTCTTTCCAAGTTTTTCCTTATACAAAAAATCTAAAAATTCACATCTCATTGCATTATCTGGTCTACCATAAACAATATTTCCTTTATTAAGCAAATAACCAAATTCAATATTCGTGGAAAGACCAAGCATATCATTACTTCTTGGAATCCAAAACATAACAACATCTGCTCTTTCTAACATATCCTGATCAAATTTCATTTCATTAACACCAGTTTCATAATCATAATAAGATTTATGTCTAAACTCTGGAACATAAACAATATCAGAAAAACCTAAATCATCAAACATTTTAATAGCCTCTCCTCTCCAAGAAAGAACATCTTTATCTCTTGGAGTAGGTCCTGCTAAAAAACATATTTTTTTGTTTTTATCAAATTTCTCACCTGTATAAACTATATCCATATATATCCTCCATTTCCATTATAGCACATTTGTAAAAAAACTGAATATAATAAATTGTAACTAAAGGAGGAAATATAATGAAAAAGATAATTATACTTATTACTTGTATAGTTATTGCAGTAATATGTTTAATATTCTATAGTTTCTATTCAAGTAAAGAAAGTAATAATTTAACAAAAGTTAAAGTAGCAGAAGTAACCCACAGTGTTTTCTATGCCCCACAATATATTGCTTTAGAAAAAGGATTTTTCAAAGAAGAAGGATTAGATATTGAACTTACTCTAACAAGCGGAGCAGATAACGTAATGGCCGCAGTTTTATCAGGAGATGCTGATATAGGGCTTTCAGGTAGTGAAGCTACAATTTATGTTTACAATCAAGGAGAAAAAGATTATATAAAAACATTTGCACAGCTTACTCAAAAAGATGGATCATTTTTAGTATCAAGAGAAAATATTAAAGATTTCAAAGTAGAAGATTTAAAAGGTAAATACATAATCGGAGGAAGAGAGGGAGGCATGCCTGAAATGACACTTGAATATGCCCTAAAACAAAAAGGAATCGATCCTAAAAAAGATTTAACTATTGATACAAGTATTGACTTTGCATCAATGGCCGGAGCATTTATCGGAGGAACGGGAGATTTTGTTGCCCTATTTGAACCCCTTGCAACAAAAGTTGTAAACGAAGGATATGGTTATAAAGTAGCACAACTAGGAACCCTAACAGATAATATTCCATATACAGCTTATAATGCTAAGACAAGTTATTTAGAAAAAAGCAAAGACACTATAAAAGCATTTGAAAGAGCTATTCAAAAAGGACTTGATTTTGTTAACAAAAAAACAAGTGATGAAATAACAACAGCAATAATGAATCAATTTCCTGATACTTCCTATAACGACATAAAAAGTGCTGTAGAAAGTTACAAAAAAAATGACACTTGGCCTAAAAACACAACCTTCACCAAAGAATCATTCGATCATATGCAAAATATCGTTATAGAAGCAGGATTCTTAAATAAAAAAGTAAGTTACAATGATTTAATCTATGGAGAATAATCTATTAGAAGTTAAAAATTTAAGCAAAATATATCATAATGAAACTGGAGAAATATTAGCTTTAAAAGACATAAGTTTTAATGTTAAGAAAAAAGAATTTATCTCAATTGTCGGACCTTCTGGATGTGGAAAATCAACTATTCTAACAATACTTGCAAATATCTTAAAAGAATCAAATGGAAAAATAAAATTTAATATCAAAAATCCTAAAATAGGATACATGTTACAAGAAGATTCTCTTTTTCCTTGGAGAACTGTACTAGAAAATGCTTGCTTAGGTCTAGAAATTAAAAAAGAGTTAAATAATAAAACTAAAGAAAATGTAATTAAACTCCTAAAAAAATATGGACTTAAAGATTTCATAAATAACTACCCTAGTAGCTTATCTGGAGGACTAAAACAAAGAGTTGGATGAATAAGATAAAGACACTTTTAATTTAACTTTTATTAAAAATTCCATTTAATTTGAATTTCTCTAGTATTTATATCCTTTTCTAGTTTTCCAACATAAATTTTATCTATAAACTCTTGAGTTGTAACAATATTTAATCTTTTAAATTTCTTATATTCATCAAGTATTTTACTATCAACTAACTCTCCTTCTTTCATTTTATAAAAATCTATTTCACTTTCCAAAGATTTAATCTGATTCTTAAAAACAGTTTCATCTGCATCATAAATACAAACTAAATCACTAAATTGTTTATAAGTAATAACACCATTTACTTTATCTTCATAAAGATTTTTTAAATATTCCAAAGTTTTAGAAAGCTTAATTTTAATATCTTTTTTTTGGATTTCTAAAGACTTAATTTTCTCATCAAATTTAGTTTTAAAATTTTTTAAAACTAATTCTTTTAATTTATCTTCATCATAAAACTTATCAATTTTTTTATTAATAGTATCTAAAACTAAATTTTCTAACACATCATAGCGTATAGAAGATCTATTTACACAATAATTATAACCATTACAATTAGATGAACAAACTAAATATTCATGCTTACCAGAACTTTTTTTTCTCATATAATGTCCACATTCCAAACAAAATACTTTACCAGAGAAATTATGAGCAATTCCTGTTTTTTTTATAGGTTTAGTCCTTTTTTTTATAAGATTCTGGACTTTATAAAATGTTTCTTCATCCACAATAGCTTCGTGAGTATTTAAAACTTTAATCCACTCACTTTTATCTTTGTTCCTAATTTTATGATTTTTGTAACTAACAGTAGTTCTTTTCCCCTGAATTAAATTTCCCAAATATATTTCATTTTTTAAAATAGTTTTAACAGCTACTGCACTCCAGTTTATTTCTTCTCTAATTTTATTACTTACTATATTAAGTTTAATTCCTCTTTGATACTTATAAAGAGAAGGACAAGGTATATTATTATTATTTAAATACTTTGCAATACTAGTAAAACCTAAACCCTTCAAATATAAATCAAAAATATTTCGAACAACTAGGGAAGCAACTGGATCAACTACTAATTTATTATTATCATCTTTAGATACATCATAACCAAACACCGCAAAAGGAGAAATAAATTCACCCTGCTTCATTTTAGCATTAAAGGCACTTCTTATATTATTTGATACATCCTCTAAATACCATTCATTAACAAGTCCATTTATTTGTCTAGACTTCTTATTACCAATATTTGCAGTATCAGCATTATCAGATAAACCTATAAACCTCACATTCCATTCAATAAACTTGTTATGAATATACTTTTCAATAATTTCCATATCTCTAGAAAACCTTGATTGACTCTTACATAAAACAACATCTAATTTTCTATTTTCACAATCTCTAATAAGTCTTTCAAACTGAGGTCTATATGTACCCGCTCCAGATAAATCCTCATCTAAATACTCATCTACTAGTATAAAATTTGATCTTTTATTAATTTCTTCCATAAGAAGATTTCTTTGATTCTTAATTGACTCGCTATCATCTTCTTTATTTTTCTTATTCCTATCTTCATCAGATAATCTAAGATAAATACCAACTCTAAGCATTTTTTTACTCCTATTAAAAACTAAAAATCCATAATTTTAATGATTTTAAAAATCTTTTCATTGATAATTTTTTTTAAATCTTCATCAGTTAAATCACTAACAGTTTCAATAATTTTATATTCTACTTGATTAATAATATCTCCCCCTAACACTAATAAATATTATTTAAAAAGATAGAAAAATATACTTTTTTGCATAATAAAAACCTCTTCATTTTTACATGAAAAGATTTTATTTACAACTTAAATAATAATTACTAAAACCTTAGTTTAATTATTAATCTACTGATCCATAAGTTAAAGTAATATCACCAAAATCAACTGTAAAATCACCATCTGCTCTTGTTGCATCACTTGCATATTCAATAGTAACTACTACTTCTTCATATCCATCAATTGCTAATAAATGATCAGCGATACTATCATTAGAACCAGTATAAGTATTAGAACCGACTTTTACAGTAACACTAATTCCATTACAAGCAGCTTCAACCATTGTAGCATCTGTTCCAACACCAGCAGTACATACTTTTGTAGCAGTATCCCCATCGACATTTGCATAAGTAACAGCATTAAGGAAAGCATCATATTTACCAGCATTGTGAGCATAAAAACTATATGTCACAGTTTGTCCTGGTTCAGTAAAGTTAGCTTTTAATCCTGAAATTGTAGGAGAATCAGTATTATCAATAGTAGCAGTGTCTCCTGTAGCATTATTAGTTCCAACACCAGTAACATCACCAGCTTGTTCAGCAGTATTTGAATTTGAGAAATTAACATCAAAATCTGTAGCACTTGGGGTAACATTTGCACTTGATTTAATTGTTAAAGTATTAGAAAATGCAGCAAATCCCACTGATAAACCAATAACCGCAACTACAACAGCTATAATTGCAATAATTCTAGTACTATCCTTTCTTTCCATATTATAAACTCCTTTCTTTTTAATAAATAGAACAAACAATAGCAATAACAAAAACAAAATTACATAAAACTATTATTATTTCTATCTTGTTCTAATGGTATCATATAAATAAGAGTATAGTCAAGGTCTATATGAAGACTATTTTCGAGACTATTTTTGCGACTTACCATTAATCATACACTATAAAATTATTAATTTATATATTCTAATCGATATTTTTTAAAGTATATAAAATCAAATCATTATCATGTTTAATAAAGAAATAACATTTTTGATGAGGAGTAACTTCATAATAAAATATTGGTCTATGTAAATTATCCCTAGCATCCAAAAGTTCAAAGAAACTATCGACTTTAGTAATATTACTATTTTCAAAATCAGGCATAGTGTTCGTATTAACTATCAATCTATCATATTGTTTTAATATTTTCTTTAATTTTTTATCATAATCACTACTTTTATATTGAATAGTCCAAATACTCTTCACCATTATAAAAAACGAAGCTACTGCTAAAATCAAAGATAACAAACTCAAAACTAAATATTTAATATCATCCACTTTATAATCACTCGGAGTAAGTATAAAATTGATATTTTCAATTTTTAATGAATCCATTTCTATATTTATAGCTTTTTCTGATAATGGAATTACTAAATTAATTTTTCCAGTTCCATTCATTTTAGAATTATAACCAGAATCTTCATCAATTTTTCTACTTAATTCCATATATACTTTTAATCTGCTTTCAGTATCAACACCATAAGAAGACTTAAAATTATTTGCTAAAGAATTATAATGTTCATAGTCAATTTTTACTTTTTCTTTAATAGAATATTCTTTTTCATTATTAATTTTAAACTTTTTTTCATCTAACAAATCATATTTTTTTGTATAAAACAAAGACTTATTATCAGCATTTACAATTTCTAAATCTGCGACTATTTTATAAGAGTACTCTCCATTTAACAAAACATCAGACTTAAAATTATAATTATAATCAATAGAAATATAATCGATTATACTAGCAATATAACTCATACCTTCATCTAAATATTTTTTCTCATAATAATCATTATTCTTTAGAAAAACTTTGTAATTAGGAGTTCCATGTTCCTCATAAAAAATATTTTTTTCATCTTGAATAAAAATTGATTTATTTATAAAGAATAATGAAAGTAAAATACAGATAACAAATATTACAATAAAAGTAAGCATTCTTAAAGAATAACCATAATAAAAGTACCTTTTAGTTTCTTTTATTTTTGGCTCAACTAACTGCATATCTTCTTCTTTAATATTTTCTAATTCATTTTTAACTTTTTTAGTTTTTTTATTCATAAATTTCCTCCTATAATTCGCTAAGCCAAACAGTTGGATAGCCTATATATGGTACTTTTATTTTAACTATACCTATTATATCACTTTTTTCAACTGTATAGTTATCTATTTTTTTATTTGCATCACCTTTTGTATAATAGAAAGTTTCATCATCTACCTTAACGACATTAATTAATCTATGTACAACAACCTTATCTTCAATCCTAAACGCTATTATCTCACCTTTTTTTATCTTATCATAATTATTATATTTTTTATCAATTCTTTCAATTACAACAACAGAACCCCTATCAAATTCTGGCCTCATAGAGCCACTTGCAATGGCAATCGCATAATATTTAAAATAACCTGAAACAAAATAAACCAAAAATGATGTTATCAAAATAGGAATTACAAGTAAAATAAATATTGATTTTTTATTATAATTTCGACTTAAATATTCCTCATCATCAGAATATTTACTAGAAACTTTTATAACTCTAAAAAGTACTATAACTGGCAAAAGAACATAAATTATAGATTTTAAATATTCATTTGGATCTGGAACAAAAGGCATTACATATTCATATAATGTAAGTATTAATAAATATATAATCATAGGCTTAAAGCCTGCTTTTATATTAATATAAGTAGCAAGTATATTAATAGCAATACTAGGAAGTAATGTAAGGGCAATAAAAATAAAAACATCATGAGAACTAGCAAAATTTAAAATACTTAAAGCACTTGATATATCTATCAAAATAAAAATCAATACTGTATAAACAATTAAATATATATTATTATCACACTTAGTTAATAACGAATTTCTTAAATGTTCTTTAAAAACTATTGTTAATATCAGCGGAATTATAAACATAGTAAAGCCATATAATGTTAAATAATTATTATTTTCAACAAAACCAAATAAAATACCAGATAAGTAGTATAATATCAAAAATATAACAGAACACATAAAAAGTTCAAATGACATTAATTTTTTCAATCGTTTATTATCTTTTTCAAATCCTAATATAAGAAAGAAGACAAAATCCATACCTAATAAAAATATAGGTAATTTATAAACTCTTAATAAATCAGAATAAAAACAATTTAATATTAACATAATTAAAATAAATGTTTCAAATAAAAATATTGTCTTATAACTCTTTATTTTATGTCTTTTCATTTTACCAACCCTTACATTTTTTTAGTAACAAGTATTAATTTATCTTAAGACCATAATACATAATCTATAAGATTACCAACCGTATTACCCTTAGAATCATTATTTCTCATGCCCCATGTCGAATAATTAGTAAACGCTATAATAGTATCACTTTTTTCAGAATCATTAACATAAGTATAATCATAATTTGCATTTTCATCATAAAAACCATAAGTTTTCCAATCATCATTATTAGTACCCATTATCCAAATATTCCATTTTTCAGTATGAACATCATCCTTAGTTAAGGAAAAGGCATTATCATCGGAAGTTTCAAAAGAAGCAATAGATGAAAATTTAGAAGAATACACTATTATTTTATTACTGCACCCCACTCCTTCATTATTAACATCTAATCCATAGTTATTTACATCAATATTATTTTTTACCCAATCAACAAGTTTCATAAATTGATCATTAGTACTTTTACTAGCTTTACTAGGATTATAAGACTGAGAAGGTCCAATTATCATAGCAATATAATCAATTCCATCTCTTCCTCTGTGGGTTACAGACCATTCATTTACCTCTCCAGGTTTAGTCAAAAAATCTTGATAAACAGTACCGGTCTCCTCTGCATTAATTTCCAAAAAGTTTATTCCATCTTTAACATATGCCGAAATTGACGTAAGATCAGTCGAAATACCATAAGCAGTTTTTCCAAGTTCAAAATTACCAATTTCAACTTTTTTATCAGTTGCAGTTGTAGACCATCCTATCCCACTAGCAGGAGAACTACTATTTTGAGCATTAAGATGAGCATAAGCCTTCGAAGAAGTTATATCTTCAAATGAACCATTAACTATTAGTTCAGTATCATTATTTTTAAAAGAAATATTTTCTATTAAATTACCATAAGATAAATCATCAGATCTAGCAGAAATTATTGAAGCAAATGCAAATATTATTTCACTTGAACTAGCAGTATAACTATCACTATAATTAAACCATTTTGCAGTAGAACTTGATATAAGCCATATATTCCACTCTTCTGTATGTTTATCATCCTTAGTATAACTAAATAAATCACCTTCTACTTCTTCAAAACCTCCAGTTGAGTTAAATTTAGGAGAATATACTGTATATTTTACCTTTTTAGTAGGATACTTTAAATCAATTCTATTTTTTTCAAAAAGCCAATCAACCATAACATTAAACTGATCATCTATGTCCTTACTAGTTTTAGTTGGTTCATTTTCTTGTCTATTTCCAATAACTAAAGCCATTACTTCTTGTCCACTTCTTCCTCTATGAAACATATCCCAAGTATACGTTTCACCTTCTGTTACAGAAAGATTTTGAAATAAAGTCGCTTTTTCAGTTGCATTAATTTCTGCAAATTGATTTCCATCAGGTAAAGTTGATGCAGTTGTTGAAGTATCTTTAGTTAAATTAAGATGCGCACTAGCATTATTGATTATTCTTCCAAGCTCAAGTTTATCAGCAGTTGCAGTAGTATTCCAAGAATCAACTAAATATGCATCAAAGTACTTATATTCACCACTTAAAGATGGAACCTCAAAACTACCATTATCTATACCATAAGAAATACTTTTTATAGCAATTTCTCCAGTAACATTTTTAACAGTTATAGTATCTCCAGAAACTATATAATCATTTATCCTTTTACCATCCATATATATTAAAGAATTAAACTTATTACCTGCATATTTAAAAATTAAATCACTGGTATTTAATACTTCATCAGGATAATCTGTAATAATCGAAGTTAAAGAATCATCAACTGTAACCTTATGATAATTTTGAAAATCAAAATCAAAAACAAAATTATTGCTAGTATTATCTGAATTATATTTTCCTTCATTCCACTTTACTCTTATAACAAGGTTTTTAACAGCACCCAAAGTACACTGAGTAGAATCTTCAAGAGAACATAACTTATCTCCCAAAGTATAATCAAGCAGTTCAAAACTCAAATTTTCATTATCTGAACTTACACTTTTAATACCCATCTCAACATTACCTAAATTCACTATCTTAACATTATAATCAACATAAGAATCCTCATTTGGTAATGTAACCGCACCATTTATATTACTTACATTATAATCTAAACTAGTCGAATAAGCATCTCCATAAGAATCAACTTGACTTACAGAAGTTATTCTTATATCAGCCTTAATTTTAACAATAGCACTTATATTTTTTACACCAAGTTCATTACAAAATGCAGAAAATCCTACTGATAAGCCTAGAACCAATAACAAAAAAACATAACTACTAATTATAAGAATTTTTGTTTGTTTTTTTTTAATATTACTAAACATATTCTTCACCACAAATCGCCAATACCTTATTTTTTATTAATTATAACATGTACGAACTAATAAAGCAATTGCATAATGTTTACTTTTTAATAGAGATAAATCTAGTTATTTAGAAGCATATAAAATTTTTTTTAAGAGATGAACTTAATGAAAAATGTACTTTGCAAAAAAAACAAAGTGCAAATTCCAATAAATCATTAATTTTTGCAGTTTAAATATGATTATTAGTGTTGGTTATCGTTTTAAATCAAAAAAAGTTAAATCACTTTAAAAAAATTTTTAAATAAATAAGGAATTTCAAAAATTTTGTGGAATTATATAAGTGAGAGGTTATAAACTTCTATAACCTTTTACTTAATACATATTAAAAATAAATAGTAAAGGAAGTGATAATTGATGAAAAATGAAATTGTATTATTTGAAAATCAAGATGTTAAATTAGAAGTTAATATGCAAGATGAAACAGTTTGGTTAAATACTGAACAAATGGCACAATTATTTGATAGAGATTATAAAACTATAAGAAAGCACATCAATAATGCTTTAAAAGAAGAATTAAGTGATCAAGTGGTTGTCGCAAAATTTGAGAATACCACTAAACATAATGCAATAGAGAGAAAAAACGTACAAATTATTGATAACAACACCTTAATAGCAATAACACTTTTAATAGCCAATCAAATCCAAAAGAAAAAAATATATTAATTGATTTAATAATGAATTTCTTAAACTATAATCATGAAAAATAATATATTTTTAACTATGTCTTTACTCTATTCAAACAGTAGCACTAATTAGGACACTTGCTCTTAACCCCGATATATTACTTTTAGATGAACCATTTTCTGCACTTGACTATCAAACTAGACTTTCCCTATCGG